>WRKX01000001.1 GCA_009777925.1 Betaproteobacteria bacterium
GTTGCGAATCCGCGTCCTTGAACTTGATCCTGTCACCGGAAATGGTCACGGAATCACTTGCCTGATGCGTCCAGATATACCTGGTGGACATATCAAGACTGGCTTTCTCATTCATATTCCAGACATAACCCAGACCCGCGTGCGCGCCGTAATAGGCCGAGCCGGAATCATACTTGGTCGTGTCGCTGTCGCTGTTCAGGATGTCGCTTGAACGGAAGTCGTTTTTGACGCGCCCGGCGCGCAAGGACGCTTCGGCGTACATGCCGGTCGGAGCTTCATAACGACCCAGGACGCCGCCGCCGTAGTAGGACGTATCGCCCTTGCCCTTGACCGAGGGCGCGTTGTTGAAGCTGTTTCTGGAGTTGTAATTGCCCCATCCGGCTTCAAAGAACGCTCCGGCGACGATGGAGCCGGGAGTCCGCCAGCCAAGGCCAACGAGCATGGATACGCCATCCACGTCAATGTGGGAGCCGGTCTTGTAGCGGGAGCTTCCCCCGCCTATCGCCGCGCCAAAGGAGGCAAGTCCGTCCTTCTTCGTCGCCGAGAGAAGGCTCCACATGCCATGCCCCATGATCATGTCAGCGCCTTGGGATACAAAGGCAAGTCCGGCGGCGCGGCCTTCGGACAGGGCTTTGAGCTGTTCGTTGTTCTGTGCGCTCGCCACTGTGGCAAAGAGCTTGTCGGCGTCTGTGGTCAGGTCGAATTCAAAGATTTTGGCGATGCCTTGTAAGCCCTGGGCGCGGGTTCCGTCCTGGTCGGCGGTAAGACCACCCGTGGCGTCAATCAAGGTAATCTGGTCGCCGACGTTCAGAGCCGAACTGCCGCCGTTGATGCCAACTCTGACCGCGCTGCCCGTAATATCCACCGCATCCGTCACGCTAAGCATGATATCGCCGTCAACGGTCGTTGTCGGAACAAAGAAATTCAGCGTATCGCCCGCTCCCATGCTTAAAGCGCCCGTCCAGGTTACCGCTCCCTTTACGTCAAGCTGGGAAAGGTCGCTTAAAGTCCCGCCGGTGCGGTCAAACGTAACCCCGTCGTTCAGGATCAAGTGCGGAGAGGCAAGAGTTCCCGAAACCGCAAGAGTTCCGTCCAGCACCTCGGTCGCGCCCTCATAGGTGTTCGCGCCCGATAGCGTCAGGGTTCCCGCGCCGTCCTTGGTCAGCGAGCCTGTGCCGGAAATGATGCCCGACAGGGTTTGACCGACGGTCTGGTCAAAAACAAGCTCGCCCGCGTTGCTGATGTTTCCGGCATAAGAACCGCTCCCAAGGGTGCCGGTGACTGCCAGCGTTCCCGCCGTAACCGTCGTTGCGCCGGTGTAGGTGTTTGTGCCCTCAAGGGTCAGGGTTCCCGCGCCGGTCTTGGCGAAGCCGCCCGAGCCGGTAAGAATCCCGCTCATGGTGGCGGTGCCTGCCGTTTCGATGGCGTTGGTGCCCGCGCCAAGCGTCCAGCCTTTGGCATAAGAAGCCCCGGTCAATTGCAGGGTTCCGCCCGCCAGGGTGTTTGTTCCCGTGCCGATGTTGCTGTCGCTGCCGATACTGAGCGTTCCCGCGCTAACCGTGGTTGCGCCCGTATAGGTGTTGTTGCCGGTCAGCGTCAACGTTCCCGTACCCAGTTTCTCAATCCCGCCCGGCGTGGCGGGGGTGTCGGTGATGGTTCCGGTAAAGGTAACGTTGTTTGCGCCGGTATCAAGCTTAACCAGCGAACCGGCGGCAGCGCCGGTGGGAGATACGTTCAGCGTGGCTATATCCGCGTTCCCGCTGTAGCCGAAGTTGATAAACTCGAAGTTTTGCGCGGAGATTACTAAACTTGCGGCCGCGCTGTTAACGTTGAGCGTGTTGCCCGTCCATAAATCGCCCGCCGTGCCGCTGCCATCAAAATCACCGCCGTAGATACGGGCTCCGCTGAGGTTAGCCGCGCCGCCGATGGTCACGGTGTTGCCGGTCGCCGTGCCGGTGCCGTCAGTTGCTCCGACATATCCGCCGTAAATACGCGGGCTGATCGTGCCGCCGGTAATAGTCACGGTATTGTTGTTGGCCGTGACGTCGCCGTCGTCGCTATAGGCGCTTCCGCCGGTAATCGCCCGGGTTGACGTGCTGTTGGTAATATTCACGGTATTGTCGTTGGCCGTGGCATCGCCAGCACCTGTTAGATAGACCTGTCCGCCATTGATATATCCGGCCGTACTGTCTTCGACGTTGACGATGTTGCCATTAGCCGTTCCGGTAGCGGTATCGTATAAGTACCCGCCGGAAATAGTCCAGTTTATATCTATTGAACTGCCGTCGATGAAGTTGACCGTGTTGCCGTTGGGGTCGCCCAGGGGGGGGACATCTGCGCCGTCGGGCGGCGTGCCGTTGCCGTAAACATGCGCCAAGCCGATTGCCCCGCCGCTAATAGTAATGGTCTGCTGAGCCAGCGCCGTTGTCGCGGTCAGCGCCAGCGCAAAAGCGACCGGAATTGCTCGTGTTGTGATAGTTTGTTTCATGGCTTTGTTCCTTTTGAAAAGAGGTTTGTTACCCTCTCCCACTTGCGGGAGAGGGGTCGGGGGAGAGGTGTGTTGCAGGGGCGAACCCGCGTGTTCGCCCGATGTTGGGCAGACACATAGGTCTGCCCCTACGGAGACAATGCGGCATTGGGCGGCAACACGGCATGGTTTTAGCCCCCTTTCTAAAGGGGGTGTCCCGTAGGGACGGGGGTTTGCAAACCGCAAGCGGGCGAGCGGGTGTTGTAGGGGCGAACCCGCGTGTTCGCCCGATGTCGGGGCGTGTTCGTGCTATGGGCAGACACATAGGTCTGCCCCTACGGCGATAACGCGGCATTGGGCGGCAACACGGCGTTGACCCCGCCCGCTTCCTTTCGGACAACGAGGGATATGAAGGAAAGGCAAACGCAAAAAGCCGCCCCAAACCTGGGTTTGAGCGGTTTTGTATGACGTTAGCTTGTGTGTGTGTGTGTGTGTGTGTGTGTGTGTGTGTGTGTGTGTGCAAGAAGCGTACCAACACCGCCTTGAATTTATCAAGGAGTTGGTATTTTTTGCCGCGACCGTTCCTGCGTTCATTGCCACAAACCTGTGTCACACAACAAGACGCAGAGCATACATGTTAAACATAAAAAACGCAACCATGATTTTTAACAAATTACAACGATGATGCAACAAACACAACGATGATGCCTGAAACGCCACAAACGCCTCCCCGCCTTCGCGGGGACAGGCATGCGGGAATGACGAATAGGCTATCACCTGTGCGAAACAGCGACCACGCCGCTGTAGGGGCGACCGTCCCCGGTCGCCCGTTCCCAAAGAGATAATCACATGAATATGGTTTGGCATAACAACGTTACAATCAATTATGACGTTATTTCGGTTATGCGCAAAATCGCTGTGCGGGCGACCGAGGACGGTCGCCCCTACGGCGGCAACGCGGCATTGGTTTTAGCCCCCTTTATAAAAGGGGGTGGCGCGTTAGCGCCGGGGGTTTGCTTTCAGTCTGATAAACAGGCTGATAGATTGGCAGGTTGATAAGTTGGCAGATTGATAGATTGGAGTGAGCGCCGTTCTCTCCTCTCCCACGTCCAATCACTCGTCATTCCAGCGAAGGCGGGAATCCAGACAAGCCTTTCCGTTCCTCTGGCATTTCTGTACAGAAATCTCGCTCCTGCCCTGTTCTGGAAACATGTTCCTGCTTCTGACGCCATACTGGATTCCCGCCTTCGCGGGAATGACGTGTGAATTGAGGTATGCGCGGTAGTGATGGACGGCTCTGTGCGAGCGCCTTTGCTCCCCTCTCCCGCTTGCGGGAGAGGGTGCGTAAAAAATATATTCGCATGAGCCGAAACTGCTCTGGTTCGTGTATCATGCGCCAATGGTCAAGAGTAATCCCCCCGCGCCCCTTAGCATTATCGCCTGGCTTTCCATAGCCATAGGCGGTCTGATGATTTTTTCCTCGCTCATGGCTTTGATGGCATCTTCATCAATTCCGCCCATGCCCGAAGACTTGATGTCGTCTGAGCATATGGGTGTCATGGGATCAATTTTGTTGGGGATGTTCAAGTATTTCGATCTGGTTGCCTATGTGCAACTTGTGGTTGCCGCGATCATTGTCTGGGCTGGCGTTGATTTGTTGCGGCTACGAGTTTGGGCGCGCGCGGCCATTGAAGTGTTTTGCTGGCTTGCTATGGTTTTCCATGCGCTGCTTGCCGCGCTTTGGATTTGGATGTGTGTTACTGTTTTTTCGGAGTTTCAGAATATCCCTGATCATGATGCCATTCCTTTTTCAATTGATGGCATGATGTACGCAGGTATTGTCATAGGCGTGGTCGTGATAGCGGCTCTCACCGTTCCGCTGGTTCTGGTGCTGCGCTACCTGCGCGGGTCGGAGGCGCGCGCTGCGGTCGCCGGTCATTTAACACAAGCCGCGCGCGAAGGTTCCTGATTTACATGCTGCGCCAATGCTGTTCGCGGGCGCGCCTTCCGCTTGACAGCCAGGAGCCGTTCCACATCGTGAATCATGTCGCCGCTATTCACCTTTAGATATAGCCACTTCCCATCATGGTAGGTCGTCGCCTGGTCGTAAGCCGACCGGGTTGCAAGCGATAATTTGGCGTGTATCTTTTTCACCCTGGCTCGTTCGTCGGCTCCGAATACGATCACGATTACAAAACAATTCTTTTCTGGAACGAAGGTGCGGAACGACTTGCTATTTCAGTATTGTGTTTCGATAAGCATCCTCGACTATGTCAGCACACTTTGAAACATCAGCTTTGATATCGCTTTCCCATATTCTAATCACGTTCCATCCGTCATCTACCAATCTCGCGGTATGCTCTTTATCGCGGCGGATGTTCCCAAGGATTTTTTCACGCCAGAACGGTGTGTACCCTTCTAATTCCTCTTCCAAAGATACCAAGCCACGGATTGCCCAATTATGTCCATGCCAAAAGTCGCCGTCGCAAAAGACCACGATTTTAGCTCTCGTGAAAACCACGTCAGGCTTGCCTTTGAGCGATTTCACGTTTACCCGATAGCGCAAGCCACGCGCCCAAAGTACGCGCCGAAGCGCAAGTTCCGGTCGTGTGTTCTTGGACTTCACGGCAGACATGATTTTATGGGTAACTTCTGGAGCCCTCGCCATAACCCCCCCCCAATCTTGAGGTCAATTGTCACAAAAAATCGCCTGCACGCCAACCGCCGCAAGCGCGGTCGTAATGTGTTTTTTGTCCGCTACAGTAAGACCATTATTGGTTGGAACAAGGTGAAGACATATTGATGGCGTCTTCCCCTCTATTGTGAGTCCGGGTACTCGTGCGATTATCTCTAACGCCTTCCGTAAAGCGGTCTCCCACTTCAGTACGGTACCTCCGCTTAATACGAAAATACGACCGTCATCAGAGCGGGAAACCGACACCCTCGCCTCCTTACCTGTCCCTTGTTGAATAATCGATGATAATACACCATAAATTTGTTGAATCGCGTCGGTAGGAGATACTTCGTTAAGAGCATTCTTGGTGAACTGCTTTGCGTAGGCATTCAGGATTCCGTCCTTGATGTATGTGCGGACGTTTTCCTTTGGGTAGTATTCGCGCAGTACCCCCCCGATAGCTGCGTCTTCTACAAGCGAGTCCAAGAATTGAGAGCTTTCAGGGCGGCTTAATGTCCTGTAACTCACATCATCGGCTCTGGCATAAATGAGCGCCTCTATCTGTGTTTTCTTTTTGCTTGGTAGTCTTTTTGGCATATCAAAACCCCTCCGGAAATTTCAACTTGGTTTCGTCATCTAAAGTGCCTAAGTCCGCAACATCCTCAAGCCATACGTTAACGAAACTCTCCATTCTCGCGTCAGAGAAAGACACAAAACCCTCTTGAAGGTAAACAACCTCGTTTTCCGCGCCTTTTGCTTTACCCTCCCTGCTCAACTCAATCATATCAGCCATACGGCGAATGTCCGACACAAAATCCAACACAATGACTTTTTCTTTGCCCTCTGACAAGCGCAGTCCACGTCCAAGTTGCTGAACAAAAATCCTGCGTGAATGTGTGGCTCGTAAGAAAACAAGTATGTTAACATCGGGTATGTCGATTCCCTCGTTCATAACATCAACCGCGCTGACCGCTTGGTAGGTTCCGGCCGCGAACGCAAGCAACCGCCGTCTTCGCTCCGCTTTATCTACTCTCGACAGAGCGGCACAAGGGACACCTGACGCGGAAAGCATACCAGCGAAGCGATTGCTATGTTCAATGGATGGTGAGAATATAGCTATTTTCGGATTCTGGATGTCTTTTATAACCCGCCGGATTTCCGAGATGACCGCTTCATCGCGTTGCGGTAGAAAAAGCCGTTTATTGAGGTCGCGGATTGATAGGCTCTGCCTGCTCATTCGCCCCATATTATCCCAGTCAACGTTATCGCACAGTATTCGGTAATCCACTTTAGAGAGGTAACCCATCGACATTCCATCGACAAGCGACACTTTCTCAAGAGCCTCGCCAAAAACGGTTGTGAGACTCTGCCCATCACCACGCCAAGGCGTAGCCGTCATGCCAATCAAAAACTTTGGCTTAAGGTGTTCAAGGCAGGTTCGGAAACCGTGCGCGAGGGCATGATGTGCCTCGTCAACAATCACTACATCGAACTGGTCAGGCTCAATCCCCGGAAGGTAACCATATAGGCTTTGATAAAGTCCAAAAGAGACACCCTCGGTATTGCGTGGCGGCAAGCCGTCAAAGAATACCGAAGTCGGCACCTCTTTTTTTATTTGCGGCCAGAATCCTTGCTCCAACTGGAGAGCCAAGTCTGTGGCGTGGCAAAGTACAAGGATGCGTCGACATCTCTTTTCCCATAGTTCACGAGCGACTGTCGCGGCGATGACTGTTTTTCCGAGTCCCGTCGCTACAATATAAAATGCCCGCTTGTTGCCGTCTTCATACGCCGCGAGAACTTTCTGAACAATTTTGTTTTGGTACTTTCGCAAACCCCGCCGACCTGCGTGGTCATCGGGCATCTGGCTAATTAGCGCTTGAATAAACGCTCCATTCCAAAGTTTTAGAGTGTACCCATTTTTCTCAAGCTGCTCTTGTCGCTGACGAGCGGTTTTCGTGAATTCCCCATTTGTAGCAACGGCGGCAACATTAGCATCGTAGTACGACAAAGCGTCAATAGCTTCTTTCAACGCTTGGGGACCAATATAGCGGTCACCTGAAACGGCCTTTGCCTGAACAACCCATGACCTAACCTGCTGGGTTTCTGGGCGGGTGGCGAGGATGTCACAGCCTTTGTCTCCAGCACCGCCAATGACAGTGGTGTCGTCCCATCCCAAATGCCCCATAAGGCGGGCGACTGCTCGTTCAAGTCCTTTCCAGTTGTACCCATCGGATATGTCGATTGTATAAAAACTCATGCGTCCAACTCCTTAAGCAAGAAGTCCACACTCAACGACGCGCGCGCAAGTTCGTTTTTCTGAACACGCTGGCTGTAACCAGATATAACCCGTAGCGCATCTTTAATGAACGAAAGAGCGCGGTCTTTGGATTCATCGCGGGCGCGGCGGGTTGCGTTTTCGTCTTGCAAATTTATAGCCGTATAGGGTGTTTGAAGCACCTTTCCGTCAAATACATCCTCTGGAAAGCGTTCAATTAGTCTATACAGAGTCTTGGGTGGCACAAAATCTATCGCGTCAAATCCACCCGCTGTTCCAGACTGGAAAGCTGTAAGCAAGGTGGTGTTTGATTGAATGAGGTTTGTGATTGTTTCCTCTATCTCGCCAGCGGACTCATGAATGCAGTTAACCACCTCAACGGCTCGGTCTTTAAGCGCGTTAGTCAGCCTTTCTCTTAACAATTCAAACGCGCTACTCGCTCTGTCCTGAAGCGACTGTCTATCGATTTTCGCTTCCTGCATCGTCGTTTCTACAAGTTCAGAATAAACCGATACCAAGTCAGGCAAACTATCGCGTGCCTTGAGTTTCTCAGATAAATACTGCAATAACAACATTTTGGCGGTAATCGGATATTGTGCAAGCAACGGGTGTGACGGGTCGTAGACAAAGTCGCAGTCGATACCATCAGACTGGAAAAAACACGGTCTTTTCTCGCCACGATAAAATATCAAACCACGGTTCAACTCATACGCCCGCACATTCAACGAGCCAGTATTACCGAACTTATAGTTGCGCCCGCTTAATTGGCTCACGAGAGTTGCCCGTTGTATTAACTCATCCAGCTTCGATGTTTCCGGGGCGGTTGGCGCAGGAGTTGGAGCTGGCACCGACTCCGGTACGGGTTGAGTCGGTGTAACGGGCGGTGTGCTGGATACCCCATAGGGTCGCTGTGGTTCATTAGTCTGGCTTGGAGGAGACGCAGTAACTGCACCACTGATGTATGCGCTAATATCATCAGATGGTGTTTCGCCTGTATTAACAGCGGTAGTAGCCCTCGCTCCTCCCGTGCTTTGCTTTTGGTCTTCTTCTTGCGCGGCTTTCCACCAAAAAATGTCGTCAAGATAGTCACGCATACCTTTCCTGAATTCAGCAGCATATCTCTTTGCCACGTCGTTAGGCGCGAATAGGCACTTTGTGCCTTTGTCAACCCTGCGGAAAGCGTTCACAAGAATACAGAGTGGAGAGGGGTTTTGTTCGGGGAATCCCAAAGCTTTCCTTGATTTAGGCAAGAAGGAACCAACACCGCAAATCGCCTCCACAGTTTGCGCCCACGAGTTGTCGGAACGGTCAAAGTCGTTCTTCTGGTATGTTGGTAAAAGATAGTCAACGTGTAACTCGCCTACGATACGACCACCGATTGTCGTACCCAATTCAAGAGGGTATTGGAGTTCCTTTTGTCCCGTTATAGGGTTTTCGTATTGGAACAGCGACTTGTCGGAGATGAGAATTTTTCGCCCATTCCTTATGAAGTCTATACCAAAATCGTTCGGGTCGGCGTAGCGCTGTATGCCAAGCCAACCGGTTAACCGTTTTCCGCGCTCAACTATATGGGGTGGCAAATCGTGTCCCTCTTGCTGGTCAACATAGTATTGCTCTGCTTCAGCGGCTGTTAAATAGCAGTTACGGCTCAAATCGAATAGGGCATCACCGAGGTTTCGGTCTATTGTCACGCGCGCCGACACGTTCTGGTCGTTGTATCGCACATAGCGAGACGCTGACCAAACGCAGTGATTATGCGGACGCAATTGTCTCCCTTTAACATATATCGCGATTTCCTGATTGTTCAGGAGCGATGCGTAGACAGCCTCAAGACGATGCCTTATATCATTCTCTTTGTTCGGCAACTCTGCTCGTATGCCGGGACGAAGCCGCGAGATTGTTATCTTTGTTCCGCACTCCGTCGGGTCAGTTTTTGCCTTACGGATAATCGGCGCGTCAAAGCGCTTGGTTTCGATTAGTTTCTGGAAATCTATTTTGATGCCAACCCAGTCGGCATCACCACTTCTCGTGGACATTATGGTCGTTACCTCGCCCAAACGCGCGGTCGATATGTTAAACCCCATACCGAAAAGACCTAAGGTGCCTATAGGGTCATTGCTTGAGTATCCGGCGCGAACGGCGTTCTGCAACTGCTCGATAGACATACCGCAAGCATTGTCAGTGACCTCAATGGTACGGTCATCAGCGGCAACCGAGTCGGAAGCCCAAGCCACGACAATTTTTCGCTCAAATTCTTCTGACTTAGCGGTTTTATCAGAGAGAAATGCGTCAATGGAGTTGTCGATCAGTTCAGCGATACATTGCCAAGTCTGAAATGGTATCTCGCCCAATGTCCACAAGATTCGCGGTGTCGGTGTGATATCCAGCGTGTTCATATTACGCATCTTTTTGCACCTCTTTCGCAGTTTCCAAATAATCCGCTATAGCTTTCGCTACTATATAAGCAAGCATCGGCGGCACCGCATTCCCTATCTGCGAGACGCTTGCTGTTTTCGCGTGAGCAAATTTGAAGTCATCGGGGAAAGTCTGGATCCTCGCGCACTCACGAACGGTCAACCGTCGGTCTAATGAATAGTGGAACTGAACTCTCGACTTCGGGTTTGCCCGTATAGTGTAGGCGGGCAGGTCTTTCTTATTACTCTCGTCGCCTTGGCCATTACCTTTTTTAGCGCGGGAGGCTCCGAAATATTGACTCTGGTTTGGCACACTATCGTCCGTCACCTCTACCAAATCACCGATAGCCCACTCAACACTCCTGTGTTTACCTACAAATTCAGGCTTTGGCATTTCGGGAAATCCGTGACGCCCATAAATGTCGTTCCTCACGCAGATTATGAATAATCTTGTTCTCCTTTGTGGAACGCCATAATCAGGCGCGAACATCTTCCAAACCTCGACTTTATACCCAGTTTTAGCGAGGTCAGTTTTAATGGTTTTCAAGACCTCGCCGTTTTCCATGCGTTCAAGGTTGATGACGTTTTCGCCAATAACAATAGCTGGTTTGTGCTTTTTCATGTATGTGATAAGCGTTTGATACAATCTCCCACGCTCAGACTCCAGACCGCCCAAGGGTCCGCAAGACGAGAATTCCTGACAAGGAAACCCGCCAATAAGCACCTCTGCCTTTGGAACGGTATTCAAGGCAACTGTAGCGAGTTCTTGGACGATAGCGTGTCCCTCTCCAAAATAACCGTTATAAGTTTCAACGCATTGCGGCTCATTGTCATATGCAGCTTGGATTGCGAATGGTAGTCGTTTGTAGTCTTCATCGTGGTATCTAAAGTCACCGCGGAAGCCCAAATCGAAACCACCACATCCGCAAAAGTACGAAACCACGGAATATGCCGGTTTCTGTTTGTTCGTAGCCATACTGATACCTCAATTTCTCAATATCCTTCGCATACTATCGCCATCACCCAAGCTTCGGCAGTTTTGCCAACGATTTTTCCACCGCTTCCGCCGGGTATTCGTAGTCTTCCAGTTTGCCGGAAAAATAACGCTCGAATGAACTCATGTCGAAATGCCCGTGTCCGGTAAGGTTGAAGAGAATGACCTTCTCCTCGCCGGTCTCCTTGCACTTCAACGCTTCATCAATGGCTACGCGAATGGCGTGACAGGCTTCCGGCGCGGGGATAATTCCCTCGCAACGCGCAAACTGCGTTCCGGCCTCGAAGGTTGTCAGTTGCGACACGGCGACCGCTTCAATCAATCCCGCGTTATAGAGTTGCGACACATGCTGCGAAGCGCCGTGATAACGCAACCCCCCCGCGTGAATGCCGGCAGGCACAAAATCGTGTCCAAGGGTGTACATCTTCACCAGGGGCGTAAAGCCGGAAGCGTCGCCAAAGTCGTAGGTATAACGTCCCTTGGTGAGGCTGGGGCAGGAACTCGGCTCAACCGCGATTGCGCGAAGATTTGACGCTCGCTTGTCACCCGCCGCCTTGTCGCCCAGAAACGGCAAGGCAATGCCGCCAAAACTGGAACCGCCGCCGCATGGCGCAATCACGATGTCCGGGTAAAGCCCGATCTTGTCGAGTTGCTTTTTCGCCTCCAACCCGATAATGCTTTGGTGCACAACGACATGGCTCAACACGGAACCAAGCGAGTAATTGGTATCGGCTCTCCCCGCCGCTTCCTCCACCGCCTCGGAAATGGCGATGCCGAGCGATCCCGGCGTATCCGGCATTTCGGCCAATATCCTGCGTCCGCATTCGGTCAGGGAGGAAGGACTGGCAAAGACTTCCGCCCCCCAGGTTTGCATCGTCATCCGCCGGTATGGTTTTTGTTCGTAGCTGACCTTGACCATGTAGATACGCACTTCCAGTCCGAACATCTGTCCGGCCAGCGCCAACGACGAACCCCACTGCCCTGCTCCCGTCTCCGTAGTCAATCGCTTGATGCCCGCCTCGCGGTTGTAATAAGCCTGCGGTATGGCGGAATTTGGCTTGTGCGAGCCGGTGGGCGACACCCCTTCGTACTTGAAGAAAATTTTTGCGGGCGTACCCAGCGCATTTTCCAGACGCACGGCGCGCACCAGCGGACTGGGACGCCAAAGACGGAAAATCTCGCGCACTTCATACGGAATTTCGATCCAGCGTTCCCTGCTCATCTCCTGCTCGATAATCGCGGGAGGAAAAATCGCGCCGAGCTGTTCAGGCCGCGCGGGAGAACCGTCGGGCAGGAGCGGCGGCGCGGGCGGCGTGGGCAGATCAGCAGCGATGTTGTACCAATGCGTGGGAATTTCGTGGGCTTCAAGCAAAATGCGGGTGGATTCCATACAATCACCTTTCAAGGATAGACTACACAAAACCGCAATATTATCCCTGTTCAGACAAAAATTTGCTGCTTTATTATACGCGAGTACGGAGGGATTCAGTCAAAGTCAAGTTCGTAGTGGGAACAGAGGCGAATTAGGCGCAATATGTCTTTGCCTTATTTTTGGCAAAGCAGAACAAGGTCAGGGCGGGTTTGGCAGTCGCGCAATCCTTTCTTGTCGCTAGTCAGCGCATGATCGCAGTACTTGGTTTCAAGCAAAAAGTACTATCGCTTCATCATTCTAACTCGTTATTTGCGGAAAGCTATCCAGCAGGAGTTGACTAGCGGCGCGGGGATTGACTTGGTGCGCGGGGATTGACTCGCGCGGCATAGGGGTTAAAAATTTTTAACCCCTACAGCGGCGAAGCTGGGGTTAGCCACCTTTTCAAAGGGGGTGGCGCGCAGCGCCGGGGGTTTGCAGGTAGCAAGGATTAACTCGCAGCATAGGGGTTGACTAGCAGCGCAGCCACTCGCGGCGAAGCCAAAAGGATTATTTGCAGGAATTATCGTTCAACGAGCTTTTTATAACGCTCCATCAATGCCGCAACTATCTCGGCCTCGGTCATGTCTTTGGCGAAGCCGTAGAGTTTCATCACGGCGCGGTCAAGGTTGTTATGGGCTTTGAGAAGATTCGGCGGCATGGTCAATGGGTCGTAGAGATCGGCAAGACTGCTGTCAGGAAACAACGCCCTTGCGTCAAGAATTGCCTGCGCCAGCTTTTCAATGTTCGCCTTTTGCTCATTACTCGCATCCGGCCAGGGGAAATTGTTGTAGACAATATCCTTTGAATAGCGATAACGCATTTCCAAACGCCCGCAAACCGCCCGCATCCAGGCCATATGAACGCCGCCGGTGAGAATGGCGAAATGGTACAAAGTTGATTCGGGTATCAAGAAAAGCAGGTCGCTGGCAATGGTTGTCGCTGAAACAAAGCCTATCGGGACATAGCTACGACGTTCCGATGAAACCTTCGGCACGACAATATAATCCAGCTTGGATGTTGCCTGCTCCCGAAACAACATAGGCGTTGCCGCAAGTTTTCGTCTGCCTGCGTCCGGGCTGTTTTCACGGTCTTTTTTGCAGGCCGCGATTCGCTTCATGACCTCCGGCATACGCCGCAAATCTTCCGGCGGAACTCCCAGAAGCCATAAACACCAGCGCTTCTTGTTGTTGATGAATTCCTCCGAACCCATAAACCTGCGGATGTGCTTTTCAGACAGAGGATCAGCCTTGATGAAATTCGCCAAATCCTCGTCCTCAATGATTAGATGACCGCCATCGGCAGGACGATTGCCCGTCAGCATCGGCGGTATATCGCAAAGCGGCGTCTTTCGGCTCTCCACAAAAATATCCGGCGCGTCCAAAAGATACGGATTGATGTTTCGCGCGGGAATTCTTGTCCCGTCGCTGTCGTAAATCACGCGGTCGCGGTCAGTCGGCGAACCCTTGGCTGCTGCGTAAGAGCCTGACAAATCCTTGGCTGCCCCGTCAAAGTCTGGCAAACCCCCGACGGCATCATTAGAACCGGACAAACCCCCGACGGCTTCGCCGCCACCCCCTTTGAAAAGGGGGCTTAAGACCGCCGCCTCTCTGAAGTCGCCGCGTTGCGCGGAATGTGAGATGGGGCTTGAAACCTTCTCTCCCTTGGCTGCGTTGCGTTGCGTGGAATGTGAGAGTAGGCTTGGGCTGAATCCCACAATCACGCAATGGACAGCGGCTTTGCCCTTGGCTTCATTGCTCCATTTGAAAGTCCTATAGCAGAAGTCAATCCGCACGCCAAACATCTCAAACAGCGGCTTCCACACAGCCGCGACCTGCTCCCCCTGGGTAATGGAATTCGTGGAGACAAACGCGGCTCGAATCGCCCCCATTTGGCTCAAACCATTAGCCTCAAAGCTGGCGGGGGTTTCGCCCCCTTTCAAAAGGGGGTGGCGCGTAGCGGCGGGGGTTTGTCGGTCTGCGGCATTATCGCCGTTTGCAAGTCTGCCAGGAGTTCGCCCGACCATATACTCCGCCGCCTTGTAATACCAGGCCGCGACATAATCTATCTTTCCGGCATTTTTGAACGGTTTACCGCTTCCATCCACATAAACCGACAAAATATCAGCCTTCTGCTCCTCGCTCTGATTAGAATAACCAACAAACGGCGGATTACCCAGAATGTAAGACAACTCATGTTTCGGCACGACTTCCTCCCAATCAATCCGCAAGGCGTTGCCATGAACAATCGTCGCGCTCTGCGTCAAGGGCAGCCTGGCGTAGTACTGCCCAAACTGCTCGGATACACGCAAATTCATCTGGTGATCCATAAGCCACATCCCCACCTCTGCTATCTGACAAGGAAAATCCTCACTCTCAATCCCATAAAACTGCCCGACATTCACCTTCAGCATGGAGGCAATATCCAACACCTTTTGCCCGCCCGCCTTCATCCGTAAAACCTCAAGCTCAAGACGACGCAACTCCCGATACGCGATAATCAAAAAATTACCGCACCCGCAAGCAGGGTCAAGAAACTTCAATCCGGCTATCCTCTCATGAAAACCCTCAAGCAAAATCGGACTGGCCTTCACCCGCTCAAACTCCAACCATAAATCATCCATGAACAACGGCTTGATGAGCTTCAGGATATTCTCCTCGCTCGTATAGTGCGCCCCCAACTCCCGCCGCTGGCCTTCGTCCATCACCCCCTGAAACATCGCGCCAAAAATGGCGGGGGAAATTCCCCCCCAATCAAAACGACAACACTCAAGCAAGATCGCCCGCATCTTCGCGTTAAACTCAGCCATCGGCAACGTCGCGGAAAACAAACCGCCATTGACATAACAAAACGCCTTCAAGTCTTCCGACAACAATCCCCGCTTCGCCCGCGTCCCATCCCCCATGTTTAGAACGTCAAACAGCTTGCCTATCCTGGCGGATAAGTCGCTGCCGTCCGGCTTCGAATTCTCCACATAATCCAGAAATTTCTGACGCGGAAAAATCCCCGTATCATCAGCAAACAGACAAAACAACAAACGGACAAGATATACCTCCAAATCATGCCCTTCATAACCATACGATTTCAAAGCGTCATGCAGCTTCGCCATCTTGCCGGCGGCGACTACATTTACGGCTTCCTGATCCTCAATATCGCGGGACGCCTCATACCCGGCAAGAGCGGCAAAACGGCGAACATGCCTGTGCAAATCTTTCGTCCTGAACTGCTTTTTCTCCCCGGTGGCGCGACGATATAAAAGTATGGTCTCAAAATCAGAAACCATGATGAGATCAGGAATCTTGTCGGCATCCAGATGAATCACATAATCCTTGGCTTGCGCCAGGGCTTCCGCCAGATTCCTGCCCCGGCTCTTCATCTCGACGGCTATTTTCTTCGCCCAGAAATAATCCATGAAACCACGCCCGCCCTCGCGTCGGGCGCGCTCCTCAAAACGCCCCACAGAAGCGGCATCCTCAATGCCAAATACCGCCAGAAAATCCCGCACAAAACTCTGCGCTTCAGACTTTTCGTCCCATCCATCCCGCCAACGCTTCGCAAAAGCAAGCGCGTTCGCCTGTATCACCTCCCAGCCTGGCCGCATCGATCATCCTCCTTGCAAGATTCCCCATTGTCCGCCACAGACCGCAATATATCAAGCCCTGTTTTTCGTTTGGGCGACACCAACATCTCCTGACACGCCGTCAGAAAACCGCGCAGGATATTGATCTCATCCTTTTCCAGATCGGCGCGGGCAAAAAGGCGGCGAAGTTTGGGCATGAGGCGTCTTGGTCGTTCGGGATGGATAAAGCCAGTCTCGCGCATGACGCTCTCCAGATGCCCGAAAAAATCCTCCTTCTCCCTCTGGGTCGCGGGCAAGGACGAAAACGGCGTAACGACAGAAGCCGCTTCCGGCAGCATCGCCTCCGCGGCTTGCCGCATTTCATAAGCCATAATCTGAACGGCGGCGGCAAGATTGAGCGAACTATATTCGGGATTGGCGGGAATAGTGGCGATTCGCTGACAACGCTGCAAGTCGTTATTGGAAAGCCCCGCCGCCTCGTTGCCAAATAAAAGCATTGCCTCTCCGCCTCTCGCAACGTGCGCCATGATTTCTTCGGCGGCGGCGCGAGCCGTCAGGATCGGCGGCCCCAAATCCCGCGCGCGGGCGGAGACGGCAACGCAAAAGGTGGATTCAGCCAGGGCTTCGTCCAGACTCATGCAAACCCTCGCCGTCAGAAGCAGGTCTGCCGCGCCGGAAGCGAGAGCCTCCGCCTCCGTTGAAGGAAAGTGTTTCGGCTCGATCAGGGTCAGACGACCAAACCCCATCGTTTTCAGGGCGCGCGCCGCCGAGCCGATATTGCCGGGATGGCTGGTTCGGGAAAGGGCGACGGTTACACGGTCAAGCACGGTATTCCGGTTCATATTAAAATGCCGCATCCGGCGCTAGCGCCAATTTTGCAAGGTTTGACTTTCAAGGTCTAACGATACCCTATGAATCATCGCATCCTCAACATTGCCACTCTCAACATTGCGGTCAAGGCGGCTCGTCGCGCAAGCCAGATTATCAACCGCGCCTCAATGAACATCCCGCATCTGGAAGTCGCCAACAAACAGGTACACGATTACGTAACAGAGGTCGACCGCGAGGCGGAAGCGGCCATTATCAGGATTCTTACGGAATCATGCCCGGATTTCGGCATTCTCGCCGAAGAATCCGGCGAACATAATACCGGCAAGAGCGAATTTCGCTGGATTATTGACCCTCTGGACGGCACGACAAATTTTATCCACGGCTTTCCGCAATATGCTGTTTCCATCGCGCTTGCCAAGGGAAACCAGATAGAACTGGGGGTTGTATTCGACCCGACCCGAAACGAGCTTTTCACTGCCGCGCGCGGACAAGGCGCGTACCTGAACGACAAACGCATTCGCGTTTCCAGCCGTATCAGACTGGACGAGGCTCTGCTCGGAACTGGCTTTCCTTTCAGGGATTTCACCCATATGGATTCCTATCTCGCCATTTTGCGCGAACTGGCAGAGAAGACTTCCGGCCTTCGCCGTCCCGGCGCGGCTTCGCTTGATCTTGCCTATGTCGCGGCAGGCAGGCTGGACGGCTTCTGGGAATTTGGCCTTGCGCCCTGGGACATGGCGGCGGGCAGTATCCTGATTACCGAAGCGGGCGGCCTGGTATGCGATTTTTCCGGCGAGGCTAATTATCTGACCGACGGCAATGTTGTAGCAGGCACGCCGAGAATTTTTCATTCCCTGCTGCAAATCGTGCAGAATCATCGCCCGAAAACCTTGCAGGCTTGATGCGTGTTCAGGCTACGGCGTTAAACCCTGTCTTTTTAAGCAGCCGCTGTTTTTCGTCAAGGTCAAGCATGGCAAGCTCTTTAGCCAGACGCGAGCGCAGAATTTTCTTTCCCTTGTTTTCCTTCTTTCCCTTGCTGCCATTAAACCATATCAGACGGGACGAGCGGAACGCAGCCATCAACTGCTCATGCAGCGAGGGGCTGCCGTCAGGATTGACATCATCGGGCGGCGTAATCCGGCCTGGCTCGACACGCTGAACGGAACGTCGCCTGTCAATCCATCCCGGCCTGATGCCAAGAGAAACTCTGGAAGTGAGAGCCATGACGCATAACCTTGTAAACTTGTCTCCTTACATTATGTTATCGGCAAAATAACGCAAAACTTTAGCCAAACGGCGTTTTTAGAGCGGTTTTGATTCAAGCGCACACACTTTTTCCCCAAGGGTAAAGTTGTCAAAGCGCGGCAAGCCCTCTCCCCCGCCCCTCTCCCACTTGTTCCGCTTGCGGCGCAGACAAATGCCGGGAAAGGGTATGTAAAATGTAAGCGCCTTACCCAAAACCGCTCTAACCAATTCATTCGCGTTTTCCGCCCATGTTCGCCATCGTCCTTTTCGAGCCGGAAATTCCTCCCAATACCGGCAACATCATCCGTCTGGCCGCCAATACCGGCTGCGAGCTGCATCTGATCCAGCCGCTCGGGTTTTCGCTGGAAGATAAACAACTTCGCCGCGCCGGACTGGATTACCGTGAATATGCCGAAACAAGGGTTCATTCCGATTGGGCTGCCTTACGCGCCGCGCTTTCGGGACGACGCTTTTTCGCCTTGAGCAGCAAGGCCGGACGGCTCTACGACACGGTCGCCTTTCTACCCGGCGATGTGTTCGTCTTCGGGTCGGAAACGCGAGGATTGCCGCCTGATGTAATGGCGGAAATTCCCCTGCCCCAACGCCTGACGCTTCCCATGCTTCCGGGAAACCGCAGTCTCAACCTTTCCAACGCCGTAGCCGCCACCGTCTTTGAAGCCTGGCGACAACAAGGGTTTACCGGCTGTCGCGCCTTGAACGATCCTTGATCAAGCCTTGAATTAGCAATTTATTAGCACTCTCCCGCGAAGAGTGCTAAAATGGGGGCTTGTAGTTCATTTCAGGAGTAGCGCATGACCAGTCAAGCCTTGACTTTCCCTGTTACAACCGCTGTCGGCAACATTGACGCCTATATTCAGTCGGCGCAGCGCGTGCCGATGTTGAGCGAGGAAGAAGAAAACCGGCTTGCCCGCAGTTTCCGTGAAGACGGCGATGTAGAGGCCGCGCGCAAGCTGGTGCTCTCGCATTTGCGGCTGGTTATTTCCGTGGCGCGTGGCTATCTTGGCTACGGCCTGCCCCATGCCGACCTGATTCAGGAAGGGAACATCGGTCTGATGAAGGCGGTAAAACGCTTTGATCCAGCCCGTGGCGTGCGTCTGGTATCGTTTGCGATTCATTGGATCAAGGCGGAAATTCACGAATTCATCCTGAAAAACTGGCGACTGGTCAAGGTGGCGACAACCAAGGCGCAGCGAAAACTGTTCTTCAATCTTCGTAGTCTGAAAAACAAGATGGAGCAGGAGCAGGGATATGGCGAGGCGCATCTGACGCAGCGGCAAATCACGCATATTGCCAAACAGCTTAACGTCAAGCCGGAAGAAGTGGCGGAAATGGAAAGCCGGATGCACGGGCGCGATCTGGCGCTGGAAGGCGAAGACGATGATGATCGCTACGCGCCGATTGACTATCTGGCTGACGCTGCCTATGAACCTGTTCAGGTCATAACCAGACGCGAGCATGAGCGCCTGCAAACGGAAGGACTGGAAGCCGCGCTTAAAGTCCTTGATCCGCGCAGCCGCCGCATTATCGAAGCCCGCTGGCTGGCGGAAGGAGAAGCATCGACCTTGCACGAACTGGCCGCCGAATTTCAGGTTTCCGCCGAACGCATCCGCCAGATTGAAGTCAAGGCGCTGCAAAAAATGCGCGCGCAATTCGCAGCGTAATCCAGCAAGAAATTAGCGACAGGCATTCATGCCTGTCGCTCAAAACGAACAAGGGAGGGGTTTGCATATCCCCTCCCTTGTTGCTACGGTCGAAACCCCGGCCTTCAGGCCGGGGGTCCAACCTCTGCGCCGCCCTGAAGGGCGGGGTCTCAAACCAGAGTTAGTTTTACGATGAATTATGCGTTGACGAATTGCGTTATGGTCAACAAAAAGTTATTCTTGTAGGTGTGATTTTTTCATACCTTTTTTCTTTCCCCTAATCAGAGAGGTTCACCATGACGCAAACTGCCCTTGTTGCCAATAAAGACAAGCTCGTTGCCGACCTTAAAGCGGTCGTCTCCGACGCTGAGGAAATTTTGAGAAGCACTGCCGATATCGCCGGAGAGAAGGTGTCCGGTCTCCGCACAAAAATCGAGGCTCGCCTGAAAGACGCAAAAATCAGACTGGAAGAGGTCGAAGTCGTGCTGATTGACAAGACCAAAGCCTGCGCCCGCGCGACTGACGATTTCGTCCACGAGCAGCCTTGGAAGGCTGTCGGCATTGCCGCCCTTTTAGGCTTGGCCTGCGGCGTTCTGATCGGTCGTCGCTGATAAGCGGGATGTCCGGGAAAAGCGGTATTTTCCATAGCCTCAGACATTTGTGGGGCGATTTGGCGGAGGCGGCGCATGACCGTCTCCGTCTGTTCGCCAATGAAGCCGAAGAGGCGCGTATCAGGCTTATGGGCGCTTTGACCAGCGCCCTGCTCGCGCTTTTTTGCTTGATGATGGCGCTTTTCCTGTCTGTGGTCTTTTTGCTGCTTCTCTTCCCGGAACATCAGTTGGCGCTTGCTGCCGTGCTTGCCGTAGTTTTTTTCCTTGCGGCGTTACTGCTGTGGTCGGTAAGCCGCGCGAATTTCTCGCGTGAAAAGCTTTTTTCAGCTTCCATCGCGGAATTGAAAGAAGATGTCCGCGCCTTGCGCGGCGCGAACACTCCCCCTTCCGATGCACCATAAGCTCCCGCTCATCTTTGAGGAGCGTGGTTTTATCCGCGCCCGCATAGCCGCGCAGCGCAAAACCCTGGCCGGACACGGCAAGGCTATCGAGCGCCTCTCCGCTGCCGGAGATTCCGTTTGTTCGGCGACTCGCTGGGCAAGACGGCATTTCATTGAGCTTGGGCTTATCGGCTGCGTGGCGATTATCCTGCGCCCCAAAGGTTTGCCTCGCGTGTTTCGTTTTGGAAAACGCGCTTTCTTCCTGTGGCGGATAGGAAAAAAAATCATTTCCCGCATATCTTCCCTGCGCTTTTTCTTCGGCTGACCTTCGCTCCGCCCTGAAGGGCGGGGTTTCAAACCGGAGTTAGTTTTACGATGAAGAAAATCTCGTCCAGTCTGTTCTTCTACAAGAAAATACTTCCACTCTTTTGGTTTGGATCCCTGGCGTACTTTGTCATCGCAGGGTTCATGTATGGCGCTTTCGAGGAAGAACCAGTAGCTCTTGTTGTGCCATGCTTCATCATGGCTGCCTTTGGCTTTTTTCTCATGAAGAGGGTCGTTTGGGATCTCGTTGACGAAGTCTACGACTGCGGTGATTCACTCCTTGTCAAGAACAGAGGAATAGAAGAAAGAGTAGCGCTGGCGAATATCATGAATGTCAGTTCTTCAACGAACGTGAATCCTTCCAGAATCACACTTC
Source organism: Betaproteobacteria bacterium (assembly GCA_009777925.1). Lineage (GTDB taxonomy): Bacteria > Pseudomonadota > Gammaproteobacteria > Burkholderiales > Rhodocyclaceae > Azovibrio. Next base: position 21,241 of record WRKX01000001.1, read on the forward strand.
GCCTGGTAAAACCGGGAAAGCTTGGCTCGGAGATTTCATTTTCTCCCGCTGCGCCATTTACCATCAATCCATTTGCGAAAATTCCGGTGGCAGAAGACTTGATTGTCCGCGTAGATAAAGCAAGGGGGCAACGTGCGCCCTGGTAACACTTTTTCTCCGCTCCAGAACGTAGGCGAAGCGCAGCGAACCCCAACCTACAGCCTGAAGCAACATTATTTGCGGAAGCCCCCATATATGGCCTTCCCTTTTAAGCAGGACATGCCGTGAACAAACCTACAACCTCTCCTCCAGCCGCCAATTTCATCCGCAATATCATCGAGGCCGACCTTGCCGCCGGAAAGCACGCAACGCGGCGCTGGGGCGGCAGGCCGGGTCTGGCTACCGTCCATGCTGCGGGGCAACCAGACCAGGCAAAAATCCGCACCCGTTTTCCGCCGGAACCGAACGGCTATTTGCACTTCGGCCACGCCAAATCCATCTGCCTTAATTTCGGTCTGGCGCGACAGTATGAAGGACGCTGCCATCTGCGTTTTGACGACACCAATCCGGAAAAGGAAGAAGCGGAATACGTCCAGTCCATCATTGACGCCGTGCGCTGGCTGGGCTTTGATTGGCAGAATGAAACGGAAAACAATCTTTACTACGCTTCCGACTATTTCGAGGCCATGCTTGCCTGCGCCGAATATCTGATTTCTGCCGGACATGCCTATGTGGATAGTCAGACTGCGGATGAAATGCGCGCCAATCGCGGCACCTTGACCGAGCCAGGCAAAAACAGCCCTTATCGTGACCGCCCCGCCGCCGAGAGCATGGAGCTTTTCAGGCGGATGCAGGCGGGCGAATTTCCGGACGGAGCGCATGTATTACGCGCAAAAGTTGACATGGCATCCCCAAACATCAACATGCGCGACCCCGCCATTTACCGCATTCGCCATGCCGCTCATCATAATACCGGCGAGCGTTTCTGCGTCTATCCGATGTACACCTTCGCGCACCCTATCGAAGACGCGCTGGAAAACATCACCCATTCCATATGCACGTTGGAATTTGAGGATCAGCGCCCCTTTTATGATTGGCTTCTGGAACGCCTGGCGGAAGGCGGACTGTTGCTTCGCCCTTTGCCTTATCAGTATGAATTTTCCCGCCTCAATCTGACTTACGTCGTTCTTTCCAAGCGCAAGCTCATTCAACTGGTGGAAGAAGGCCATGTTTGCGGCTGGGACGATCCGCGTATGCCTACCCTCGTCGGAGCGCGTCGTCGTGGATATGCGCCGGAGGGTTTTCGTCTGATGATGGAGCGGATCGGCATCTCCAAATCCGATTCGCTGATTGACTACACCCTGCTTGAAGATTGTATGCGCGAGGTGATGAACGACTTGGACGAACGTCGGGTCGCAGTGCTCGATCCGATAAAACTCATCATTACCAACTACCCGGAAGGCCAGACGGAAACCTGTCACGCGCCCAATCATCCTCTTAAACCGGAATTGGGCAAACGCGAGCTGCCCTTCTCCCGCGAACTCTGGATTGAGCGGGAAGATTTTCGTGAGATTCCGGAAAAAGGCTATCACCGCCTTTATCCCGATGGTTTGGCGCGGTTGCGACACGCTTATGTGGTGCGCTGTGTCGGTTGCGAAAAAGACGAAAACGGTCAGGTTACTGCCGTGCTCTGTGAATACCTGCCGGAGACTCGTTCCGGCACGCCCGGCGCGGATAGCGTCAAGGTCAAGGGGACATTGCACTGGCTATCCATAGCCCATGCCCATGCCGCCGAAATTCGTCTTTATGATCGCTTGTTCAAGACTACCGCCCCCGGCGCAGAAAGCGGAGATTTTCTTGCCGATCTGAATCCCGATTCCTGCCGGACGCTTAACACATGGCTTGAGCCTTCCCTGAAAGACGCCCGTCCTGAAGAACGCTTCCAGTTCGAGCGACATGGTTATTTTGTCGTGGATTCCGACTCCCGCCCCAACGCTCCGGTATTCAACCGCGCCGTGTCGCTCAGGGATTCATGGGGGAAGTCTGGATGATTCAGGCATGAATTGCGGGGTCGGAAAGACTTGCGGTTAAGCCGGAAATACTTAAAGTGATGCTTTAAGTTTATGTTATATCTTGTTGATTTTTATGGATTTTATGCTCATGATTTATCTAAACGAAAAGCTGTCCTGACAGCATTTACAAGTTAGGCTATACTGCCATTTTATGATATTGGTGGTTAGGTCATGCTCTCATCACCTCGTTCCTTCGCCCAAATCGATGTTTTCACCGCCCAGTCAGGCATGGGTAATCCGGTTGCCGTGGTGCTCGATAGCGCCGATCTGGATGACGTTACCATGCAACGCTTTGCGCGCTGGACTAACCTGTCGGAAACCACTTTCGTGCTACCGCCCACCGATCCGCGCGCCGACTATCGGTTGCGTATCTTCACGCCCGACAGCGAGATACCGTTTGCCGGTCATCCCACGCTCGGCTCGTGTCATGCTTGGCTGGCGGCTGGCGGCACGCCGAAGTCACTCGGACGCATCGTGCAGCAGTGCGCCAAGGGATTGATTGATATTCGGAAGGATGGCAAACGGCTGGCCTTTGCCGCACCGCCCTGCCAGCACAGCGAACCTTTACCCGCCGTGCTGACACAGGTAGCCCAAGCCATCGGCGTAAACGCCGCACAAGTGTTGCGTGCGCTGGTGCTCGACAACGGCCCTGTCTTCATAACGCTGCAACTGGACAGTGCCAGCACTGTGCTAGCGCTGGAACCCGACTACGCGCAGTTGACTCGGCTGAGGCAAAATGTGGGTGTGGTTGGACGGTATTCATACGGACAAACCCGGTTGCCGCCTGCCCAATCGAACCGCGCGGCGGACGCTGGCGAGCCGCTGGTCGAGGTGCGCGCCTTTGCCCCGTTGATGGGCATCAACGAAGACCCGATCACCGGCAGCCTGAATGCCAGCCTGGCGCAATGGCTGATTGAGTCTGGCGAACTGCCCGACCGCTACGTTGCCGCTCAAGGCTCCGCGCTAGGCCGCGCGGGGCGGGTACACGTCGAGCGTGACGCGCAGGGTCAAGTGTGGGTTGGCGGCAATAGCGTGACCGTGATACGCGGCGAGGCGATGTTATGACGATGCCAGCGCGGTAGGCTGGAGTGAGCCAAAGGCAAACCCCTACGTTGTAGTGGGTATAACGCAAACCGCGACGACCACCTTTGAATACGCCGCGAGTCTCCCCTCTCCCACTCGCGGCGCAGTCATTCTTTCGCACAGACTCCAACCCACCCGTCATTCCCGCGAAGGCGGGAATCCAGTACGGCGTTGAAAGTCACGACAACTTTCCAGAACAGGACAGGAGCGGCATTCCCCAAACACCAACGGAGCGGAAAGGCTGCTCTGGATTCCCGCCTTCGCGGGAATGACGAGTGATTGAGCGTGGGAGAGATGAGCCAAGCCCCTAACCGTCACTTCGCCGAAATTCGCCTTTACGAAGTCCGGCTGATTCTGTCATGAATGGCAGGGTCGGCAAGGCGAGTTCTTCGGATCGAAAACCTAAAGCAATACTTTAGATTTATCGTATATCTCATTGATTTTCATGGGTTTTGTGCTCATGATTTGTCTAAACGAAAAGCTGCTCTGACAGCATTTACAAGTTAGATTATACTGTCCTCAAGACAATTTGTCTATACTTATGTAGCAGTCATATGCCAGACTTCCTCACCTCAATCATTGATGAGCTTGCCAACCCAAAATCAGCCAATTTCTGGGCTGTTTGGCTATTTGCAATCGGTGGCATTTTCTCGTTCATTAAATGGCTAGGCAATTCCCGTGCAGCCAAAATAGAGCGAATCCTTACCTTTGCTTTAGTTGATGATTATGAAACCTGGGTGAAAGCACGTAGCAAATCTCAGCAATTTGATATTGATACTCTGGGCGAATGGCTTTCTAGTGGGAAAATAGCGTTGCTTGGACATGACTACTCAGTGTTCAAAAATTTCATGAAGCGTATGCAAAAAAATGGGAGAGCAATCAGTATCCCTGATGAGGATTGGTTCTTGGCAAGTTCCGAACAATACAAGTCAGCTCCAAAATGGAGTAGAGTAGAGTGGTGATTAGCTGCTACAATTCAATCAACCAACATCATACGGAGTCACGATGGCAAAGTTTCTGAACACAAGCGCGACGAATTACTTCCTTGAAGAACTAATCAAGAGCGCCAAGGATAGGCTCATCCTCATCAGTCCATTTCTTCGCCTTAATGACAGAATCAAGGAACTCCTTGAAGACAAGAACCGCCTCAAGATTGATGTGCGCGTCGTTTATGGCAAGAGCGAGCTACAGCCCGAAGAAATCAACTGGTTGAAAGAGCTTACCTTTCTCAGGACGAGTTTCTGCAAGAATCTCCACGCAAAATGTTACATGAACGAAGAGCTTTGCATCATCACGAGCCTGAACCTCTACGAGTTCAGCCAAGTGAACAATAATGAAATGGGGGTTCTCATTCGCCGCTCGGAAGACCATGAGCTTTACAAAGAATCTTACGAAGAAGCGCAACGCATTATTCGCGTCAGCGATGAAATCCGCATTTCCGTGGAAACCGTCGAGAAGGAAGCTGAGTCCTCCGTCGAAGGGGAAGACTTAGCGCCCGACAAACTGACCACATCAAAATTAGCCCAGAAGCTCGGGGTCAAGACCAATGAACTGATTGAACGACTGGTGAAGTTTGGCTATCTTGAAGCAAGGGATGGCAAGAACTACATTACTGCCAAAGGAAAAGAAGCTGGCGGTGAATTTCGCACGAGTCCAAAGTTTGGCCCGTACTTCTTGTGGCCTGCGAATTTTCGGCCATGAAGGCTAACCCATTGCGCCTAAGCGGATGGCCTGCGGTCGCCGCTTACCTTCCATGTTAACCTGTCGGGAAATTTTATGCCGTTCACCCCAATTCATCTCGGCCCGGGTTTAGTCTGCAAGGCAATTGGGGGCAGGCATTTCAGCTTTATGGTATTTGGCGGAGCGCAAGTATTAATGGACATCGAGCCGCTTATTGGCATTCTGCGCGGCTGGGATGTCTTGCATGGTTACACGCATACCGTCCTTGGCACGCTGGTCATTGGCGCTATCGCGGGCTTCATTGGCAAACCTGTCAGTTCTTTTGTCCTCAAACGACTGCAAATCCCGCATTATCAGTTCACATGGTCGGCGTCTTTTCTTGGCGCTTTTATCGGCACGTTTTCCCACGTCCTGCTTGATGCAATCATGCACTGGGATATGTCGCCTTGGCGGCCAATCACCTCTGGCAATAAATTGCTTGGCGTCATTTCAATGGATGCGCTTCATTTGTCGTGCATAATTGCGGCAGTAATTGGCGCTATTGTCTGCATCATCCGTTTCAAGACACGAGGCAGGGTATAATCCTGCGCTCAAGCGGATGGTCTTCGCCGCTGCTTACCTTGTACATCAGGCCGCAACATGCCCTTTCTTCGATTCGTCATTACCAAGGTAAACCCGGACTCTGAAGTTGAGGATGGACTCTTCAATACAGCATATGCTTTGCGAAAAGCGTCCATGCCGGAACAAGTCCGCCTTGAACTGGAAGAGCATCTGACTTGGTTCAACAAGAATCTGGCAGTCCCGCGCCGCTTCAATCGTTCAAAATCCAAAGGCTACTTCCATAGGCGCAAAACAAAGGGGATTTCGTGGTTTCGTGATACTGCTGTGGATCACGTCGCGCGAATGCATCGTCTAAAGCGCATAGTGGAGTCGAATGGTTATCATGTCTCAATCATCAGGGAAGATCGCGTGGGTTACATCGTGTATGAAGACGAATATCAGGTGGTGGCAGAGCCGTTCGCGGACACCAAAACCAGCTCGTGAATGTGTTATGCTTCAGGCATTCAGTTTGGCTTTGCGCTTACGTGGATGGCCTTCGGCTCACCTTAAGCGTTAAGTATGCGCTGAAACTTTCCTAACAATTCGTTCAACTCGGACGTGCTAAAATGCGCCGGTTAATTTTTACATTTGGCTTCATAATGCCGCACTCCGAATGCAAATTGAGAAGAGGAAACTTGCCAAGGGCTTGAGCTACCCGCTCCGAGCCTCCGTATTGGAGGCAGCCCTGTCCGCTTTCACCATTGACGCACATCTTATTCAAGGCGGCGGGAGGCGCAATGTACTATTTGAGTGTTTCTTCTGGCCTCACAATCCCAATGTGTCCCACGAGCGCCTGTACATTCGCACAACCGCTGTTCCGGTAGCCAACGCACATGAAGCCCGCACATTCATCGAAAACTCAGTTATCCCTGAATTGTCCACTTGGGTTCAAGGCATCCTGGCGTTAGCGCCAAACTCAACTGTTCGCCGCGAGGAACAATACTTTGAGCGTTCTCTTGCAAGATATGCGATCAGTCAAAAATAGTTAAGGTAACACTTTAAGTTTATATTATATCTTATTGATTTTCATATGATTTATGCTCATTACAACTTCAGTCATGGCGTATTTGCCCAATGTGCGCGGATAAAAGGCAAACATTACAACCTGTTTCCTGATTCCGAACATTGACCGATAATGCGCCTTTTTCCTGCGTACTGGTGACTGGTATGTCCTCTCTTTTCCATAATGTTCCCGCGTTTCTGCAAAATCCTGCCACTGGCGCGCTGCGCGCGCTTGCCATTGATGCTATCCAAAAGGCCAACTCCGGGCATCCCGGCGCGCCGCTCGGCATGGCGGAAATCGCCGAAGTCCTCTGGCGGCGCAATCTGAAACACAATCCCGCCAATCCCGATTGGCCGGATCGCGACCGCTTCGTCCTCTCCAACGGACACGGCTCCATGCTCATCTACGCCCTGCTCCACCTCACGGGCTACGATCTCACGATCCACGATCTCAAAGATTTCCGCCAGTTCAACTCCAAAACCGCCGGACACCCGGAGACAGGCCACACGCCCGGCGTGGAAACCACTACCGGCCCGCTGGGACAAGGCATAGCCAACGCCGTCGGCTTCGCGCTCGCGGAAAAACTGCTTGCCGCCGAATTCAACCGCCCCGGCCACACCATCGTCGACCATTCCACCTACGCCTTCGCGGGCGACGGTTGCCTGATGGAAGGCGTCTCCCACGAAGCCTGCTCCCTCGCGGGCACACTCGGCCTTGGCAAGCTGATCGTCTTTTATGACGACAATGGAATATCCATTGACGGCCATGTTGAAGGCTGGTTTACCGACGACACCCCCAAACGCTTTGAATCCTACGGCTGGCAAGTTATCCCGGATGTTTCCGGTCACGACTCCCAGGCAATCGAGGCCGCCCTTGCAAGAGCGCGGGCGGACACCCAAAAGCCCTCGCTCATCTGCTGCAAGACCGTCATTGGCATGGGTTCCCCCAACAAGGCGGGGAGCCACGATTGCCACGGCGCACCGTTGGGCGCGGATGAAGTCGCCGCCACGCGAGAGGCCATTGGTTGGCCGCATCCTCCGTTTGAAATTCCCGCCGACGTCTACGCCGCCTGGGATGCCCGGCAAAAAGGAAAATCGCTCGAAGCCGACTGGCAACAGCGGTTCGATGCTTATCGCGCCGCCTTTCCTGAGCTTGCCGCCGAATTCGAGCGTCGTGTCATCCGTCGGGAGCTTCCGGCCGACTGGCCTCGAATTGCGGCGCAGGTTATCGCCGCCTTCGGGGAAAAAGCGGACAACATCGCCACCCGCAAGGCCAGTCAGAACGCGATTGCCGCCCTGCTTCCCTGCCTGCCGGAACTCTTCGGCGGCTCCGCCGACCTTGCTGGTTCCAACCTTACTTTCGTGCAGGGAAGCCGGGGCGTAACGGCTCTTGAGGGCGGCAACTACTGTTACTACGGGGTGCGCGAATTCGGCATGACCGCCATTGCCAACGGGCTGGCGCTCCACGGCGGCCTGATTCCCTATACTGCTACTTTCCTCGTTTTCTCCGACTATGCCCGAAACGCCATCCGCATGGCCGCGCTCACGCGTCAGCGGCAGATTTTGGTCTACACCCACGACTCCATAGGTCTGGGCGAAGACGGCCCCACGCATCAACCCGTCGAGCACATCCCCAGCCTGCGCCTGATTCCCAACCTCGATGTCTGGCGACCATGCGACGCTGTGGAGACGGCGGTAGCGTGGATTGCCGGTATCGAACGCATGGACGGCCCCACCCTGCTTGCCCTCTCCCGCCAGAATCTACCCACCGTCACCAGCGACATTGGCGCGGAGAATATCAGAAAAGGCGGTTACATCCTTGCTGATGCCGACGTTGGAACCCCCCAGGTTGTACTCATCGCCACCGGCTCCGAAGTCAAACTGGCGCTCGATGCCAAAACCGTGCTGGAAAAGGACGGCATCCCCACCCGCGTCGTCTCCATGCCCTCCACCAACGTCTTCGACCGCCAAAGTCTGGAATACCGGCTCGGAGTCCTCGGCCAGCATACCCGCCGCATTGCCATTGAAGCCGCGCATGGTGATTTTTGGCGCAAGTATGTCGGGCTGAATGGCGGGGTCGTCAGCATTGATACCTTTGGCGCGTCAGCCCCGGCCGGGGAATTGTTTGAGCATTTCGGGTTCACCGTTCAGCGTGTGGTGGATGTGGTGAAGGATGTAATAGGCACACAACCGTAACCCAAAGCAATAAATATGATGCTAAAATGAAACAACCCGGCAGGTTTCCCTGCCGGGTTGCTGGATACGAATTGCGTTGAAAACGCAATTCTTATTGTAGCAACGGCTCTCACCCCGGTTAGCCACAATACCGGGAGTGTAAAGGAGAAAAACATGTCTGACAAGTCTACTGAACAACTTACTTTTGGCTTCGACATCGGCATTGCTTCGGTCGGCTGGTGCGTGCTTGGCGAAAAACACATCGTTGATCTCGGTGTGCGTTGTTTTGACAAGGCGGAAAACGCCAAGGATGGCGAGTCGCTCAACCTCGCCCGCCGTAGCGCCCGCCTCATGCGTCGGCGTCTGCGTCGCCGCGCATGGCGATTGGTCAAACTGACGCGACTGTTGAAGCGCGAAGGGCTAATCAACAGCATTTAATCAATACGCCAGCCTGCCACGGAGTCACCCTGGCAACTTCGTGTGGACGGGCTGGAGCGAAAACTCGCCCCGGAAGAATGGGCGCGCGTTCTTTACCACCTCTGCAAGCATCGTGGTTTTCACTGGATCAGTCGCGCGGAAGAGAAAAATGCAGAGGCAGACAGCAAGGGAGAAGGCGGCAAGGTCAAGAAAGGACTCTCGGATACCAAGCGGCGCATGAATGAAAAAAGCTACCGAAGCGCGGCTGAAATGGTGTTGAAGGAATTTCCAGAAGCGCAGCGCAACAAGCAGGGCGAGTACGCCAAGGCGCTCTCCCGCCTGCTGCTCGCTGAAGAACTTGCCTTGCTGTTTGAGCGGCAACGTGAATTGGGTAATCTTCATGCAACGCCCGAACTTGAGATGCGTATTGCCGGGTGCGGCGATCGCAAAAGCGGTCTGTTCTGGGAACAGAAGCCGCCCCTGACCGGGGAAGGGCTTCTGAAAATGCTGGGACGCTGTACGTTCGAGAAAACCGAATATCGCGCCCCCAAAGCCAGTTTTACTGCCGAGCGCCATGTCTGGCTGACCCGCCTCAACAATCTGCGGATAGTCGTCGCAGGAAATGTTCGTCCGCTCAATGAAGCCGAACGCCGCATTGCCCTGCCCCTACCCTATCAGCAGGCCAGCGACCTCACCTACAAGCAACTGAAAAACGCCCTGGTCAAAGCCGGTTTGCTACCCGAAAACGTCAAATTTTCCGGGTTGGATTATCCAACGCAGCAAGCCGAAGATAAAGTCAAAGACCCTGAATCCGAACGGCTGGTCAAACTTCCTGCCTGGCAGGCGCTACGCAAAACCCTCAAGGAAAAAGGGCTTGAAACCGAATGGAGAGGCATCGCCGGAGCCGCAACCGGAGGGCAACCAGAACTGCTAGACAGAATCGCCTGGACGCTCAGCGTATTCAAGGACGGTGATGAGATCGAACAAGAGTTACGCAAACTCTCCCTGCCAGGCGGAGAAAAAATGGTTGATGCACTCAGCGAACTCAGCTTCGATAAATTTCACAACCTGTCTCTCAAGGCGCTTGGCAAAATCGTTCCTCACATGGAAGTCGGGCTGCGCTATGACGAGGCATGTGCAAAAGCCGGTTATCACCACAGTCAACTATCCAAGACAGGAGACGGTCAGCATAAATACCTGCCGCCTTTTTACTCCGGGCGAGATAAAGGCGGCCGCATGGTATTTGATGAGGAAAAGGATATTCCGCGTAATCCGGTTGTACTCCGTTCACTCAATCAGGCGCGCAAGGTGCTGAATGCGCTGGTAAGTCGTTATGGCTCGCCTTCCGTCGTGCATATTGAAATGGCGCGTGACTTATCACGCCCAATGGATGAACGAAACAAAATCAAAAAAGCTCAGGAAGAATTTCGTGACAAGAATGAAAAAGCCAAAGCAGATTTTGAGGCAAAATTCAATATGCCCGCAAAAAACCGGGAAGTTGAAAAATACCTGCTTTATAGCGAACAACATGGTAAGTGCGCCTACTCGCTGAAACCGCTCGATCTTGACCGGGTATTGCATGACCAGGGTTATGCCGAAGTCGACCATGCCCTTCCCTGGTCGCGCAGTTACGACGATAGCAAAAATAACAAGGTTTTGGCGCTTACCAGCGAGAATCGCAACAAGGGCAATCGTACGCCTTATGAATATCTGACTTCGTTTGCAGGAGGCGAAAATGGGGAACGCTGGCGCAACTTCGCAGCCTTCGTTGAAGGCAACAAGTCTTACCGGCTTGCCAAACGTAGCCGCTTGTTACGCAAGCATTTCGGCAAGGAAGAGTCCGAAGGATTCAAGGAGCGCAACCTCAACGATACGCGCTACATCTGCAAATTTTTCAAGAATTATGTTGAGTGTTATCTGAAACTGGCCGAGGGTGGCGACAGCAAGCGTTGCGTCGTACTTAGCGGACAACTCACGGCATTCCTGCGTGCCCGCTGGGGATTGCACAAAGTACGTAGCGACAATGATCGCCATCACGCGCTTGATGCTGTAGTTGTTGCCGCATGTAGCCACTCTCTCGTCAAACGTCTGTCTGACTATTCCAGGCGCAAGGAACTGGAGCAGGCCGGAAATGTTATTGACATGGAAACAGGAGAAATTCGTGACCCGGAATTGTTGTCAAAACTGGAACGACATTTTCCGAAACCTTGGGAGTATTTCCGGGAAGAACTTTTGCTGCGCTTGAATACAGACGATCCCGCTTTGCTCAAAAGAGAAGCGGAACGTCACGGCTATCCGTCGGCAACGCTGGAAAACCTGCGTCCCCTGTTCGTCTCCCGCGCGCCGAAACGTCGTAATAGTGGCGCGGCGCACATGGAAACCATCTATTCCCAGCCGGAACGCCTGAAAAGCACAGGAAGCGTTACGCAGAAAGTTTCTTTAACGAGCTTGACGCTCAAGGACATAGATAATCTGATCGACCCGCACCGTAATGAAAAACTTTACGCGGCAATACGCACCCGACTGGAAGCACACAATGGCAAAGGTGACAAAGCTTTTCCTTCGGATAACCCGTTACGCAAACCCGACCGTGACGGTAATCCAACCGGCCCTTTTGTCCGTAGCGTTACGATGCTCATTGACAAACTTTCCGGCATTCCGGTTCGCGGCGGCATTGCCAAAAACGACACCATGCTGCGTGTGGATGTGTTCAGGCATAAAAAAGACAGGAAATATCATCTTGTCCCCGTGTATGTGCACCATGCGGTAGCAAAGGAATTGCCAAATCGGGCAGTTGTGGCTTTCAAGGATGAAAATGAATGGACACTCATTGATGAAGAGAATTTCGATTTCTGTTTTTCTCTTTATCCCAACGACCTGGTTAAAATCAGCCTAAAAAAAGGAGGAATCCTTGGGTATTACGCCGGTTGTAATCGTGCTACAGGCGCAATCGACCTTTGGACTCACGATAGAAATCGGGCTATCGGGAAAGACGGACTGATTCAGAGTATCGGCGTTAAAACGGCTTTGTGTGTAGAAAAATTCCACGTCGACACCTTGGGCAATATCTACCCTGCCCCGCCGGAGGAGCGCCGTGGGCTGGCGTAGTGTTATGATCTCCCGCCCGGCGCGTCTGCGGCGGGAGCATTATTCGCTGGCCATTGATCAGGAAGAAACGGCTTTCGTGCCTTTCGAGGACATTGCCGTGATTGTCCTCGATCATCGGGAAATCACGTTGACTCATCCGGTACTTTCGGCCTGTGCCGAGTACGGCATCAGTCTTTATGCTACCGGTAGCAATCACCAGCCCGCTGGCGTTTTTCTGCCGTTTCTTTCGCATTCGCGCGCCACGCGCATGATGCGAAAGCAGTTGGGCATCACCCGCCCGATGGTCAAGCGTCTCTGGGCAGATATTGTTCGCCGCAAGATCGAAAATCAGGCCGCCTGCCTTACCCTGTGCGGCAAAAAAGGCGTGGAAAGGCTGGAAACCTGTGCACAGCGCGTCCGCTCCGGCGATCCGAACAATCTGGAAGGACAGGCAGCCGCGATCTACTTTGCAGAGTTGTACGGCGCTAATTTTTATCGCGAGGACAAAACGCGCTGGACAAATGCCGCGCTCAATTATGGTTATGCAGTCTTGCGGGGCGCTATCGCGCGAGGCTTGGTAGCGCACGGGTTTCATCCTTCCATCGGGTTGTTTCACGACAGTGAGCAGAATGCGTTCAATCTGGCCGATGATCTGATCGAGCCTTTCCGCCCATTGGTCGACCTGTATGTCGCCCAATGCCCGGCCCCGAAGGAAGCTGAACTGATGCCGAAGGATAAACAAGCTCTGGTCGCCCTGTTGAATGTGGATGTCGGCATGCCGCAGGGAAAAATGTCGGCGCTCTCTGCCGTCGAGTACGCCGTTGAGAGTCTGGCGCGGACTTTTGAATCCGGTCATGTTGAACTTGACCTGCCTCGTCTAATCGGTCTGCAAGCGCACAGGCTGGAGTATTGATGTGGGCACAGAGACGAGGCGCTATATGCGATTGATCGTCTTTTTTGACCTGCCAATGGTAACCAAGGCTGAAAAACGCGCCTATGTGCAGTTCCGCCGCTTTCTCTTGAACGACGGCTACGACATGATCCAATGGTCGGTTTACGGACGCCTCTTGAACGGCAGGGATGCTGAAATCAAGCATCTCGCCCGCCTGACGAATAACCTGCCTCCCGCAGGCTCTGTGCGCTGCATGACCGTCACCGAAAAACAATTCGCAGGCATCAAGTTGTTGGTCGGTATGCCTCTTTTTCAGGAAAAAAAGGTACAGGCATCCCAGATTCTGCTCTTTTGACCTGAAAATTTAATGAAAGAAATCCCCGCCAGGCCATGCCTGGCGGGGACTTGAGGCAAGTAGATTGTAGCAAACCGGGGTGAGAGAGGGAGCTACAACCGATAGCCCTCGACTGTGGTGTTTTGAAGTATTGTAGCAAACCGGGGTGAGAGAGGGAGCTACAACCCAGAGGCGGCGCGGACGATTTATGACCTAATTGTAGCAAACCGGGGTGAGAGAGGGAGCTACAACTGAAAAAATTGATTTTGAAAATGAAAATCGATTGTAGCAAACCGGGGTGAGAGAGGGAGCTACAACATTAGCCATCGTCATCTATCCATGCGTTTTATTGTAGCAAACCGGGGTGAGAGAGGGAGCTACAACATCCCATCCGCTTCAAGCCGTGTCGCTTTTATTGTAGCAAACCGGGGTGAGAGAGGGAGCTACAACCAGATAAACCGGCTTGTCGACCCATTGCCAATTGTAGCAAACCGGGGTGAGAGAGGGAGCTACAACTCATATCCTCGTGCCATATTTGCAGCACAAATTGTAGCAAACCGGGGTGAGAGAGGGAGCTACAACGCGGCCTGAAGTTCCGCCTCGTTATACTGGATTGTAGCAAACCGGGGTGAGAGAGGGAGCTACAACCCTTCCGGCTGTTGCTGCCGTTGTCTACGCATTGTAGCAAACCGGGGTGAGAGAGGGAGCTACAACAGGCAGGGTTGAATACGGCGAGGGCACAGAATTGTAGCAAACCGGGGTGAGAGAGGGAGCTACAACTCAATACGCGGGCTTGCGCTTGTCGTATTCATTGTAGCAAACCGGGGTGAGAGAGGGAGCTACAACGCGGGAGGCGCAGTCGAGTATGAAGGACGCATTGTAGCAAACCGGGGTGAGAGAGGGAGCTACAACCGCGTTCTTCGCAAAACCTACAAGCGCGTCATTGTAGCAAACCGGGGTGAGAGAGGGAGCTACAACTGTTCTGCGTAGACCCCGGTCATAAGGAATATTGTAGCAAACCGGGGTGAGAGAGGGAGCTACAACCGGGCGGATACCGGAAAATGACGGCGTGGAATTGTAGCAAACCGGGGTGAGAGAGGGAGCTACAACCCAGATGCCCGACTTCAACGCCCTGAATATATTGTAGCAAACCGGGGTGAGAGAGGGAGCTACAACGTTTTATTGCTTGTTGTGTTCATGGTGCCAATTGTAGCAAACCGGGGTGAGAGAGGGAGCTACAACACTTTGCAAAAGGTGATGGTTTGTGTTTTGATTGTAGCAAACCGGGGTGAGAGAGGGAGCTACAACTCGGAAAAGATGGGGCTATCAACCAAAGGGGATTGTAGCAAACCGGGGTGAGAGAGGGAGCTACAACATGCGTGTACAGAACCTGATTCTGATGGTGATTGTAGCAAACCGGGGTGAGAGAGGGAGCTACAACCGGCGGCACAAGCCGGATGGACTGCCGAAATTGTAGCAAACCGGGGTGAGAGAGGGAGCTACAACAACCGCCGGATAATCACGCGAAAACGCAACATTGTAGCAAACCGGGGTGAGAGAGGGAGCTACAACGCTTGTGAAATGACTAAAACCCCTGACTTTATTGTAGCAAACCGGGGTGAGAGAGGGAGCTACAACGCGCGGGTCTGAAGATGCAAGAGCGCGAACATTGTAGCAAACCGGGGTGAGAGAGGGAGCTACAACAGACTGGAACGCGCCTGTTACGGAATTACGATTGTAGCAAACCGGGGTGAGAGAGGGAGCTACAACACTGCATCTACCATCGGCGCGGGTGGCCTGATTGTAGCAAACCGGGGTGAGAGAGGGAGCTACAACTGTCGGGCTAGGACAGGGAATGTCTAGTTTATTGTAGCAAACCGGGGTGAGAGAGGGAGCTACAACGCTTGGCGCAGGCTTTTCTTCAGACAAAACATTGTAGCAAACCGGGGTGAGAGAGGGAGCTACAACATATACGATAAGCATCCGCCCACTCTGATAATTGTAGCAAACCGGGGTGAGAGAGGGAGCTACAACCGACCGGCTATATTCATAGCAAGATATGTATTGTAGCAAACCGGGGTGAGAGAGGGAGCTACAACGCTATCAAATCAACGCGCCCTGTTAGCTGGATTGTAGCAAACCGGGGTGAGAGAGGGAGCTACAACATGAGTTATGTCGACCCACCCTCGGCAAAAATTGTAGCAAACCGGGGTGAGAGAGGGAGCTACAACCAAGGTTACGAACCCCTTTTTCCTGCGCGGATTGTAGCAAACCGGGGTGAGAGAGGGAGCTACAACATCCTCGACGCGCCATGCCGTGACATTTGGATTGTAGCAAACCGGGGTGAGAGAGGGAGCTACAACGCGGGCTTTTCCCACCGCAAAACACGATAGATTGTAGCAAACCGGGGTGAGAGAGGGAGCTACAACGCAACCACGCGGCGGGAGTGTGTATGACCTATTGTAGCAAACCGGGGTGAGAGAGGGAGCTACAACAGTTTAATGTCGCTAGGGAATCTGGGCGAATTGTAGCAAACCGGGGTGAGAGAGGGAGCTACAACTCACCGTGCGAAAGTTCAAAGTCATTGTCAATTGTAGCAAACCGGGGTGAGAGAGGGAGCTACAACTGTCCCGCTTATATTTCTCCCTTGGTGTTGATTGTAGCAAACCGGGGTGAGAGAGGGAGCTACAACAAACAGGCATTTTCCCTCTTTTTCCTTAACATTGTAGCAAACCGGGGTGAGAGAGGGAGCTACAACCGGGATGCTTGCGCGTGTTGCGAGCAGGCGATTGTAGCAAACCGGGGTGAGAGAGGGAGCTACAACATTTCAAACGGAATACCAAGCCCCATGCCAATTGTAGCAAACCGGGGTGAGAGAGGGAGCTACAACGATAATGGCGCAGGAAAGTCCAGTGTCGCGATTGTAGCAAACCGGGGTGAGAGAGGGAGCTACAACACTCTGGTGCAGACGACATACAAAACATCCATTGTAGCAAACCGGGGTGAGAGAGGGAGCTACAACGCATTTGATAGCGGCGTAGTATCCGGCATAATTGTAGCAAACCGGGGTGAGAGAGGGAGCTACAACACCCGCCTTGCAAGCTGCTACGGTACGATTATTGTAGCAAACCGGGGTGAGAGAGGGAGCTACAACCCTGCAAAAGCGCACCATGCTATTAGGTGAATTGTAGCAAACCGGGGTGAGAGAGGGAGCTACAACATACTGTATAATGCAGTTACAGGCGCGACAATTGTAGCAAACCGGGGTGAGAGAGGGAGCTACAACAGAATGGAAAAGATTCTGCCGGTACAACTGATTGTAGCAAACCGGGGTGAGAGAGGGAGCTACAACATTTTTGTTAATACTTCGTTCACGACTTCGATTGTAGCAAACCGGGGTGAGAGAGGGAGCTACAACAGTATTTCACGTCCACCAGTATCCCGTAGAATTGTAGCAAACCGGGGTGAGAGAGGGAGCTACAACTCGCATTCACGCCACTCGGTAATAACCAGAATTGTAGCAAACCGGGGTGAGAGAGGGAGCTACAACAGCTCCGGCGATAATTCAACCGTCGGCCACATTGTAGCAAACCGGGGTGAGAGAGGGAGCTACAACTTCAAATAGTAATCGCCATTGTCTCGGCGAATTGTAGCAAACCGGGGTGAGAGAGGGAGCTACAACTTCAGGGGTTCTTCCGTTCTGCGTCTCCATATTGTAGCAAACCGGGGTGAGAGAGGGAGCTACAACCCCGCTGTCAAGGCTTGTCTTGGCAAGTCCATTGTAGCAAACCGGGGTGAGAGAGGGAGCTACAACACAATCCGGCGGACATCTCCACCATGCGATATTGTAGCAAACCGGGGTGAGAGAGGGAGCTACAACGGGCGGCGATGGCGGACATATGCGCGGAAAATTGTAGCAAACCGGGGTGAGAGAGGGAGCTACAACGGGCAGGGTGGAGCTGCCTGAATTCCTGCATTGTAGCAAACCGGGGTGAGAGAGGGAGCTACAACGCGGGCGGCGCAGTCGAGTATGAAGGACGCATTGTAGCAAACCGGGGTGAGAGAGGGAGCTACAACAATTTCCGATAGCTGGTCGTCATTCCATTGATTGTAGCAAACCGGGGTGAGAGAGGGAGCTACAACCCGGCACGCCTTTCGTTGTAGCACGCGAAGATTGTAGCAAACCGGGGTGAGAGAGGGAGCTACAACGGGCTGGAGCAGGCCGGATAACGGAAGTGAATTGTAGCAAACCGGGGTGAGAGAGGGAGCTACAACGGTTTAATGTCGCTAGGGAATCTGGGCGAGATTGTAGCAAACCGGGGTGAGAGAGGGAGCTACAACCTTCAAGGCGCAATAACACGCCCTCGAAAGATTGTAGCAAACCGGGGTGAGAGAGGGAGCTACAACTGGCGGGTACTTGCCCCAGGCGGCTAACGTATTGTAGCAAACCGGGGTGAGAGAGGGAGCTACAACTGGCGGGTACTTGCCCCAGGCGGCTAACGTATTGTAGCAAACCGGGGTGAGAGAGGGAGCTACAACAGAGGCGGGACAAGCCCGCCCCCTGTTTTCATTGTAGCAAACCGGGGTGAGAGAGGGAGCTACAACTGAGTTCATGACGATGCACTAGGATAAACAATTGTAGCAAACCGGGGTGAGAGAGGGAGCTACAACTCACAAATCGCGTTGATTTGTTCAGCAAGGATTGTAGCAAACCGGGGTGAGAGAGGGAGCTACAACGCGACGAGCTGCCCATGCACGACAAGACCGATTGTAGCAAACCGGGGTGAGAGAGGGAGCTACAACCTATCTGGAGTTCCGTCCAGCATACCAGCATTGTAGCAAACCGGGGTGAGAGAGGGAGCTACAACCGGGCGACGGTCGCGGGTCACGCAAGCATAATTGTAGCAAACCGGGGTGAGAGAGGGAGCTACAACCAAATATGGCACGAGGATATGATGCAGTTAATTGTAGCAAACCGGGGTGAGAGAGGGAGCTACAACGTAATTGCTTGTGTCATGATGGTTCCTTCTATTGTAGCAAACCGGGGTGAGAGAGGGAGCTACAACACACGCCCCTACATACCCCTGCAACCTCAAATTGTAGCAAACCGGGGTGAGAGAGGGAGCTACAACGATTTATCCAATACTTGACGAACCAGAAGAATTGTAGCAAACCGGGGTGAGAGAGGGAGCTACAACTGAACATGCGCTTCCACTTCCGATGCTTTATTGTAGCAAACCGGGGTGAGAGAGGGAGCTACAACCTGTTCAATACCGGCCTGCCGCGCTGCATAATTGTAGCAAACCGGGGTGAGAGAGGGAGCTACAACCCTGCAAAAGCGCACCATGCTATTAGGTGAATTGTAGCAAACCGGGGTGAGAGAGGGAGCTACAACCGGTTCATATTTATGAATCGTGCGAACAATATTGTAGCAAACCGGGGTGAGAGAGGGAGCTACAACACGGCTTGATAGCCATTGCAAAGCTGGAAGATTGTAGCAAACCGGGGTGAGAGAGGGAGCTACAACGCGGATAGCAAGTGAGCCAGCCTGTGTTATATTGTAGCAAACCGGGGTGAGAGAGGGAGCTACAACTCAATACGCGGGCTTGCGCTTGTCGTATTCATTGTAGCAAACCGGGGTGAGAGAGGGAGCTACAACGCGGGAGGCGCAGTCGAGTATGAAGGACGCATTGTAGCAAACCGGGGTGAGAGAGGGAGCTACAACCGCGTTCTTCGCAAAACCTACAAGCGCGTCATTGTAGCAAACCGGGGTGAGAGAGGGAGCTACAACTGTTCTGCGTAGACCCCGGTCATAAGGAATATTGTAGCAAACCGGGGTGAGAGAGGGAGCTACAACCGGGCGGATACCGGAAAATGACGGCGTGGAATTGTAGCAAACCGGGGTGAGAGAGGGAGCTACAACCCAGATGCCCGACTTCAACGCCCTGAATATATTGTAGCAAACCGGGGTGAGAGAGGGAGCTACAACGTTTTATTGCTTGTTGTGTTCATGGTGCCAATTGTAGCAAACCGGGGTGAGAGAGGGAGCTACAACACTTTGCAAAAGGTGATGGTTTGTGTTTTGATTGTAGCAAACCGGGGTGAGAGAGGGAGCTACAACTCGGAAAAGATGGGGCTATCAACCAAAGGGGATTGTAGCAAACCGGGGTGAGAGAGGGAGCTACAACATGCGTGTACAGAACCTGATTCTGATGGTGATTGTAGCAAACCGGGGTGAGAGAGGGAGCTACAACCGGCGGCACAAGCCGGATGGACTGCCGAAATTGTAGCAAACCGGGGTGAGAGAGGGAGCTACAACAACCGCCGGATAATCACGCGAAAACGCAACATTGTAGCAAACCGGGGTGAGAGAGGGAGCTACAACGCTTGTGAAATGACTAAAACCCCTGACTTTATTGTAGCAAACCGGGGTGAGAGAGGGAGCTACAACGCGCGGGTCTGAAGATGCAAGAGCGCGAACATTGTAGCAAACCGGGGTGAGAGAGGGAGCTACAACCGGGCGGAGCAATCAGATGGGGCGCGGCTGATTGTAGCAAACCGGGGTGAGAGAGGGAGCTACAACATAAGCGGCGATGATTCCGTCCCGAGCCTTATTGTAGCAAACCGGGGTGAGAGAGGGAGCTACAACGAACTGGTAGGTGGCACGGGCAGAGATTCGATTGTAGCAAACCGGGGTGAGAGAGGGAGCTACAACAAACGCCGTGGCTGCTGATAGCGCGACATCATTGTAGCAAACCGGGGTGAGAGAGGGAGCTACAACCGCGACATTGATGGCCTGACCGTCGAAATTAATTGTAGCAAACCGGGGTGAGAGAGGGAGCTACAACTATCTGGCGGAGCTAGGTTACTCACCTGTAATTGTAGCAAACCGGGGTGAGAGAGGGAGCTACAACAGCTCCGGCGATAATTCAACCGTCGGCCACATTGTAGCAAACCGGGGTGAGAGAGGGAGCTACAACTCTTCTGCGTCGCTTGCTTTTTCGCAGCCGATTGTAGCAAACCGGGGTGAGAGAGGGAGCTACAACAGACCGGACTCGAAAGATCATATGATTCCCATTGTAGCAAACCGGGGTGAGAGAGGGAGCTACAACTGTTCTGCGTAGACCCCGGTCATAAGGAATATTGTAGCAAACCGGGGTGAGAGAGGGAGCTACAACGGCTTGCCTGAGGGCGCGGCGTTGCTCCGCATTGTAGCAAACCGGGGTGAGAGAGGGAGCTACAACGGTCATGGCTTAATCCTCCTGAACGAAATTATTGTAGCAAACCGGGGTGAGAGAGGGAGCTACAACTAGAACGTCTAGCGGCGTGTCGCTGGCTATATTGTAGCAAACCGGGGTGAGAGAGGGAGCTACAACATACGACAAGGCCGTACAGCTTGGGTTACGATTGTAGCAAACCGGGGTGAGAGATGGAGCTACAACGTTGGGCAATGCACTTCCCGTCCCATGCCGATTGTAGCAAACCGGGGTGAGAGAGGGAGCTACAACCCTAATCTGCCTGAATCCGTAGGGGCGAACATTGTAGCAAACCGGGGTGAGAGAGGGAGCTACAACATGAGAGTTAAGCAAACCACCGTCTGAAGAATTGTAGCAAACCGGGGTGAGAGAGGGAGCTACAACGAAAGCCGTGAGATTCGTTAGTTTCGTGCTATTGTAGCAAACCGGGGTGAGAGAGGGAGCTACAACCGCGTCTGAATCGCGCCCCAGAATTCCAAGATTGTAGCAAACCGGGGTGAGAGAGGGAGCTACAACACCAGCGTGAAAGTCCTGCCACATATTCCGATTGTAGCAAACCGGGGTGAGAGAGGGAGCTACAACCATGAGGCCAAAAGTGACAAGACGAGGCGCAGCATAATTAGTAAAAGATCGTTATCAAACCGAACTATAATCAATTAAAATCAATAAGATATAGTATAAACTTAAAGTATTACATTAGATCAGTTTAGCTTTAAGCGCGCACACTTTTTCTCCAAAGGTAAAGCAGTCACGGCGCGCTAAACCCCTCCCCCGACCCATCTCCCGCTTGCGGGAGATGGGAGTAAAGCGCACTCCCAACTGTCTCGTTATCGTGTAATCGTTTCAGTTTGAAAAGCGCCAATTATGCTTTCAGCCCTTCTCCCGCAAGGAGAAAGGCTGAAAGGTCAGGGACAGGCGAAAAGGAAGGCGGGCTGAAACCGCTACCGCTACTTGCCGTTGCACTGCTCCTTATTGAGCAGGCCGCAGACCGTGTAGGCCACGGTGGTTGTGGTGATGTAGCCAAATCCGAACAGCACGGTAATCAGCCAGAAGTCTATGGGGCCTCCGGCATCCGTAAAGCCGGAGGATGAGGCAAGGGTAATCAGGATCACAAACAATACCCCGCCTGACACGCCGATTGCCTTAACGCGAGCCGAGGCTTGCCACATCCAGTTACGGTTGCGAAACGACTGGACGACAAAAGCGACGCTGACGATAACCGCGAACAGAAACAAGGGCCAGAACCACCCTCCCAGCATCTCCTGAAACAGGAAGAAGAACGCGGACAACTCCATATCTTTCATGTGTATTTCTCCGTTTCAGGCGCGCCCGCGCAACATGCTGAGATAGGTCGGCTTCAGACCCATCGTTTTGATGACCCATGTCGCCCACAACTCTTCCAGCGGCGCAATGATGCCGGGAAAAGAAGGCACGAGATTGTTATCGTAATCGAATTCCACCAGCATGGCGCGTCCCAGTCGGGTAATCAGGGGACAGGAGGTGTAACCATTATAGATTGCATCCGAAGTCTTGCCTCTGATGTCGGCCAGCAGATGATCAACGATCACAGGAACCTGCCATTTGACGCTGGCGGCGGTCTTCCCTTTGGAAACCCCGGCCACATCGCCCACCGCGAAAACTTCCGGGTAGCGAGGATGGCGCAAAGTAGCCTTGTCGACCTCGACCCAGCCTTCAGTCGCCCACTGACCCGTTTTCCATGACAAGGGGCTTTCCTTGACGGATTTGGGCGCGTGCATGGGAGGAACGACATTGATGAAGTCGTAGCTCTCGGTCTCCATGCCTTCGGGAGTCTGAAAGGTGGCGACGCGCTTGCCGAGGTCAATGCTGATGAGCACCCGATCATAGTGTACGTCAATGCCGCGATCCAGAAAGAGCATCCGCACCTTTTCGGAAACGATAGGCACGGAAAAGAGCGTTTGGTTTTGCGCCTTGTAAATCAGCCTGGCCTTGTCGCGTGTGCCGTTGCGGCGAAGGCGGTCATCGGTAATGAAAGCGTATTTGAGCGGAGCGCCCGCGCATTTCATCTCGGTGGCTGGACGCAGGAAAAGCCCTGTGCCGCCCTGCTCCATGAAACCCGTAAGGGCTTGCCAGGTGGCTGCCGCAGCTTCAGGCGAGTGGTAAATGCTGCCCATGCCGTTCCTGCCTATCATGCTGGTATCCATTCCGTCTATCAGGCCATATTCGAGGGATAGCCCCGTAGCCACGATAAGATAGTCGTAGGATACGCGCTGGCCTTTATCGGTTACGACTGCTTTGGCGTCCGGGTCGAATTCCGCGACGGAAGAAGAAATGAGCGAGGCGCCTTTGGGCAGGTAATCAGACGTGCGCGAAATTACGTAGTCCTTTGACTTGATACCGGCAGCAACCAGAGTGAATCCCGGCTGGTAATAGTGCTCGGCGCGGCTGTCAATCAGGGTGATTTCCGCTCCGTCAAGTCTTTGAAGCAGCCTTGATGCCGTACTCAGCCCGGCTGCCCCTGCGCCCACAATGACGATGCGCGCCTTGGACGCCGTTTTTTCCGCCGCGTACAGAGGTTCTGCGGATAGTCCCAGAATCCCTGCCGCGCCTGCCGCTCCTACAGACAAAAGGAAATCACGGCGGCGCAAGTTGGGCGCATCGTCAGAAACAAAAGAAGCTGGCATGTCAGATTCCTCTGCTATTCTTTTTTCAGGGCGCAACTGTCCGCTGAGCAGGCTTTGAAGCCCAGCAGGGTGTAGAGAGGACAAAAACGGATCAGTCCGGTAGCCAATGGAATGATACCCAGCCATCCCCACCAGCCTACGATACCGGTAGCGGCCAGGCCGACAAGCGCCAAGCCAAGGACGACGCGAAGAATGCGGTCAATGCCGCCAATGTTTGCTTTCATGGTATTTCTCCTTTGGATTCAGGGTTATTCGGAAATAAATTCGTCGAAGGCGCTCAAGGCTTCCGCCGCCCACATCATGGAAGGACCGCCGCCCATGAGCACAGCCATGCCCAGGGTATCGCCCACCTCTTCCCTCGTCGCGCCAAGTTTGGCAAGCGCCTGCGCGTGAAAGGCGACGCAGCCTTCGCAACGGGCGGCTACGCCCAGGGCAAGAGCTATCAATTCCTTGGTTTTGGCATCCAGCGCGCCGGACGCAGTGACCGTCTGTTGCAGGTCATGAAAACCTTTCATGGTCTCCGGCATGATCCCGCGCAAGCTCTTCAGTTTGACTCCGAGCGCCTTGGCGGCATCTCGGTATTGTTGGGGTGAATGACTCATTGTGACTCCTTTACAAAGCGCAGACCAGGCTGCTTTGGTAAACAAACATCAGGCGTTGTCCGCCCGACAAGCAAAAACTCATGAAGCGCAATAGATTTCGCAGAGCGCGCTGATGACGCGAACAGTATGTCCCTCCCGTACCCGGTAGTACACATACTTGCCCTTCTTTTCTGTCTCTACTATCCCTTCATGGCGCAAAACGCCCAGTTGCTGTGAAAGGGTCGGCTGAGTGATGCCGGTCAACGCCTCCAGCTCGCCCACGTTTTTTTGCGTATCGCCCAAAGCGCAAAGCAACAAAAGACGGTCTTCGTTAGCCAGCGTTTTCAGGAGGGCGCACGCCTCGCGGGCATGAGCGCGTAGCAATTCTCCATCAAGAGCGTGTTGAGATGCGAAATCAGACATAGTGCGGTATCCAACAGTTTCAACAAATATATTATATTTTTTTATATAAAGTCAACAACAAATTTGTAACAGACTTGCAACTTGCCGCCCCCCACACAGCCGGTTGTACGAAAACTTTCGCCGGAAAACCCACCGCCTCCCTAGCAGGCACAGTAATACTCACCATCTTTGCAGGCATCGCAGAATTTGAACTCTCCCCTGAGCGGCTTTGGTTTAATCTTGTGCAGAATACAGAGATTTTTGCTGGATTACCGTTTCATCGGGAATCACGAACGGAAAAGATGTATCAGAGTGAGTAGCAGGAGCATGACTATGGCAGAAAAAACACGACCACACTTCGGTTGGCTCTCCCGTTATTGCTGACCTGTCCTCACTGCAACCCAGCAAACCTAAAGAGATCATGATACACAATACAAGAAACTTGCTCATTACACACCTCGCCGCTCTTCCGGCAGGTAGTGATGATACCCAGGATCGTTCATGACGCTGCCCATGCCCCGAACTTCGGTCATAGCCTTGTACGTATTTTCCAACTGTTCAAGCTGCGCCATGAACATTTCATAATCCTTGATCATCTGCGCGATCTGCTGCGCGGAATTTTACACGGTTGTTCCGATGTGCGCCCAATCTATCACCAGAATCCAACCGGCACGTCCAATTGCAGAGAATACCGCTAAAACAGCAACAAAAGCAAGTCTGGAAAGAGTTTTATGTCAGTATCCCAAAAAGTATGCAAAACAACAACAATCATCTCATGGCGTAATGGTTCTTTAATTTGACACCATCTTTCGACCCGTGTAGGCTATGCGCCGTTCTGTCCTGTTCTACGATTTTCCGTAATGCGGGGCGGAACAAAATTTTCGCAATCTGGTGCCGCTGGCCTTTCTGGTCGGTGGTTAAACGGGAAAGCGGTGCGCGTCCTGGACGCAATGCCGCTGCTGCCCCCGCAACGGTAAGCGAGTGAGGATTCGCCTTCATGCCACTGGGCGTTTTTGCCTGGGAAGGCGGCGAATCAAGACTTGCAAGCCCGGATACCGGCCCGATGCGAACCGATGGAAGTGTCGCGGGGCGCGGCGCTCCGGTTCTCATGGCCGGGGCGTTGTTCAATCCACGCGGTATCTCCCTTTTTCACCATAAATTCCGGTTTGCGGGGACGCAAGACCGGATGGAGATTGCCATGCCCAAGCGTAAACATCCGCTGGTCGCCTTGTGCCTGCCAGCCGTTATTTTTTTCCTCTCTCCCCTGCCCTCGCTTGCCCAGGATTCGCCTGTGTCAGAAGCGCATGAACTTGTACCTGTGGTCGTAACCGCGACAAGGCAGGAAATGCGTGTAAGCGAAGCGCTTGCCGATGTCACCGTGATTGACCGCGAAGAAATCGAACGAGCCGGACAGGAGACAGTAATTGAACTCCTATCCCGTCAACCGGGCGTGCAGACCATACAACAAGGCGGGTCGGGGACGGCTTCCAGTATTTATCTGCGCGGCGCGAATTACAACCAGACCAAGGTTCTGATTGACGGCATCGAGATCAACTCTCTCGACGGTTCCGGTTCGATTTTGCGCTTTGTGCCGCTCGCCGATGTCGAGCGTATTGAAATACTGCGCGGCCCGGCTTCCTCGCTCTACGGCGCGAACACTATCGGCGGCGTCATCCAGATTATCACCCGCCGCGCCCAGTCGGGATTCCGGGGCGACGCCTTCGTGGGCTACGGCAGTCACAACACGGGCAGGATAAACGCCTCGGTTTCCGGCGGTAACGAGAAATGGCGCTTTCGGGCGGAAGGCAACCATTTCGAGACAGATGGCATTTCCGCTCGCAGGGACGGCATCAACAAGGACGCAGACAAGGACTTCTTTCGCAACACGGGCGGCGCGGCTGCGCTATCCTTTCTGCCCGCCAAGGGGCATGAATTCGGTATCTCCTACCGGAATAATCGGGGTGTAGCCCATTACGACGGCGGCCCGCAGGACTGGAGCAAACTCACGCCTTCGGATGGCGATTACGATTACCGCGAACGCTTTGACATCGGACAATGGCGGATATTTGCCCGCAACCGCATAATGGATTCATGGGAGAGCGAACTTTCCTATGCCGAGGCCGAAGACAAGCGCGACGATTACAACACCTGGAATGTGCCGACCGGAGGCGTCACCCGCACACGGACGAAAAACCGGCAATGGACATGGCAGAACAATGTCGACCTGCCGCTGGGGCGCGCGTTATTGGCCGTCGAACACCTGAAACAGACAACCGGACCGCGCACCGATCCAACCGCGTGGGAGCCGGTTCTGTATGACCGCGACCCGAAGTTTCACAATACTTCCGCGCTTGCCGGATGGACGGCGAATTACGGATATCACCTCTGGCAACTCAACATCCGACGCGACAGGCATTCAGAATTCGGCGGCAAAACCACCTTCGGCATGTCTTACGGCCACTTGTTGACCGAGACCTTGCGGGCGCATATCGGCTATGGCACGGCCTTTCGCGCTCCGACTATCGTTGATCTCTATCGTCCCGGATGGGGCGGCAATCCCGAGCTGAAACCGGAAGAAGCGAAAAACGCCGAGGCAGGCTTGACATGGGAGCAAGGCGCGCATCTCATCTCCGCCACTTACTACCATAATCGTGTAAAAGATCTGATTATCTGGCAGCCTGCTCCCTACCCTTACGGGCGCAATGAAAACGTCGGCAAGGCGCTTCTGGAAGGCGTAACGCTGAACTGGCAGAGTACTTTCGGCGCATGGCGGATGAACGTAGGCTATGACTGGCTGAACGCGCAAAACCGGAGCAAAGACCCTGTCGACGGTACTGGTTACGAGCGCCTCGGACGCCGCGCCCGCGACAAGGCGACATTCGGGGTAAACTATGTCCAGGGCAATCTGAATGCAGGCATTGAGCAGATAATTGTGGGACGCCGCTATGACGGAAACTACAAGAAGAACGCCGCCGACAAGGAAGAACTCGGCGGCTTCGGACTTACCAATCTCACGGTCGGTTATGCGCTCACGCCTGAACTGCGTCTTGAAGCCCGCCTGAATAACCTGTTCGACAAGAAGTATGAAATGGCGCGTTACTACAGCACCCACGGCTTCAACGCCTTCATCGGCCTGCGCTACTCGCCGCGTTGATTGACCCATGAAAGGCGCAATCGCCCTCCTCGCCTTCCTTATCGCGCCGGTGGCCTTTTCAGAGGCTCCGGCGCCTGAACGCATCGTCTCGCTTGATTTATGCACGGACTGGATGCTGACCCTGCATGTCGAGCGGGAACGCATCGCGGCTCTCTCCCCGATGCAGCGCCTTTCAAAATCATTTCACCCCGCCCCCTGGATGCAGGACAGGAGCTACTGGCCTTCCCATGACGGGAGTCTGGAGAGCATCGCGCTTTTCAAGCCCGACCTCATCCTGGTCGGTCAATACTCTGCCATACCCCTGCGCGAACAATTGCGCCGCCTGGGGTTCAGGGTTGAAATTCTGCCGCTGGCGACCACTCTCGAAGAAGTGCGCGACTACGAGCGGCAATTCTTCGCTCATGCTGGATTGCCGTTCAATCGCCCCATTGACATGCCGCCCGAACGCCCCCCTGGCAAAAAACGTCTGCTGCTCCTTGGCGCGAACGCCATAGGAACCGGGCGCGGCGCTTTTGAAGACGACATAATAGCCCGCTCCGGCTGGCGTAATTACCTGAATGATCGCGGCCTTGTCCGGCTTGACCTTGAACGAATCGCCCTTGATCCACCGGATGCCGTGCTCTGGGCAGCCCCTTCTGGCGCGGCGCTGGCAAATTCTTTTGCCGAACATCCCATCTGGCGCTCGCTCACCCCCCCGCCGCTACGGCTCGACACCGACTACTGGCGCTGGCAATGCCCCGGCCCCTGGAGTTGGGAACTTATACAGGAACTCGATGACCTTCTCCGACAATACAAATAGGTGCGATCATTCTTTCGCACTGGCTTTAACTTACTCGTCATTCCCGCGAAGGCGGGAATCCAGTACAGAGTTGAAAGCTATGACAGGTTTCCAGAAAAGGAACGACATTCCCATGCGGAAGGGCAAGAGGAGCGGCATTCCCGCTTTGCGTCATACTGAACACAAGTCACAAATTTTGATGCATTACTGGATTCCCGCCTTCGCGGGAATGACAAGTAATTTGGCATATGAGCAAGGCTCTTCCTCTCCTGCGCACTCTGCGAACACAATGATTTACGGGAATGACTATAATGCGACGGTCAAGCCCGTAGGCTATATCGACAGGACAGGTAATGTGCAGCCTTGTTCATCGTAAAACTAACTCTGGTTTGAGACCCCGCCTTTTAGGGCGGCGCGAAGGTTGGAACCCCGGCCTGAAGGCCGGGGTTTCGACCGTAGCGACAAGGGAGGGGATGCAAACCCCTTCCTTGTTTGTTTTGAACGACAGGCATGAATGCCTGTCGCTAATTTCTTGCTAATTGCTTGCGTCATGCGAAACGGCAAAATCTCACCTAAGAGCGCCCTACTCTTCCTTGGTCTGCTGGCGGCTTTTTTTCTGTCGCTCTCAATCGGCTCCGCGCCTGTGCCGGTGCTGGCCGGATTGTTCGACTGGCTGACCGGTCAGCCGGGCATCAACGCCCTTGTCATGGGAGAGATTCGCCTGCCGCGCACCCTGCTTGCCATCTGCGTCGGCGCGGCTCTGGGACTATCCGGCGCGGCGCTGCAAGGGTTGCTGCGTAATCCATTGGCCGACCCCAGTCTTACCGGCGCAAGTCAGGGCGCGGCATTGGGAGCCGCCACCGTTTTTTATTTCGCTCTCCTGCCGGGTCTGGGCGTATTTGCCCCTCTCATGGCCGGATTAGTCGGGGCGGGACTTGCGCTTCTTCTCGTCCTCTGGCTTGCCGGATCGGGGCGCCCCGCGCTGCTGTTACTCGCGGGACTTGCCGTAGCTTCCCTCTCCGGCGCGGCGCTTGCCGCCGTGCTCAACTTCGCCCCTAACCCATTCGCCATGCAAGAACTCGTCTTTTGGCTGCTAGGCTCGGTCTCAGAACGTGGCATGGCGCATCTTGCCTTTCTCCTGCCTGCCCTCATCATCGGCGGCGCGCTCGTCTGGCGACAACGCCCGCTGCTTGCCGCCCTGTCCCTGGGCGAGCAGGTCGCCGCCAGTCTGGGACTGAATGTGCGCCGAGGCGGACGCATTATCGTCCTCGGAGCCGCGATTCTGGTCGGGTCTGCTGTGGCAACTGCCGGAAATATCGGCTTCGTCGGCTTAATCGCTCCCCATCTGGCAAGGCCATTGGCGCAAAACCGCCCGGATCGCCTGCTCTGGCCTGCCGCCGCAATCGGCGCGACGCTCGTGCTGCTTGCGGACATCATCGTCCGCCTGATGCCGCCGGGGCGTGAAATTCGCCTGGGCGTGCTCACCGCCTTGATCGGCGCGCCCTTATTCATCCGCATAATCTGGAAAGAGCGCAAAGCATGGTTCTGATCGAAGCCCGCGACCTTGCGCTCCCGAACCGCCTCGCGGGAATTTCCCTCACCCTTCGAGCAGGCGAGATGCTTGGAGTAATCGGGCCGAACGGCGCGGGCAAGTCATCCCTGCTCCAGAGCCTTGCCGGACTTCTCCCCCATGATGGCGAAATCCGCCTTGCTGGCATCCCCCTGCCCACTCTGGCAAGTCACGACCGGGCGCGCAAAATCGGCTATCTGCCGCAATTCTGCGATAGCGCCTGGGAGCTTGCCGTCGAGGAAATCGTGGCCTTGGGAAGGCTGCCCTGGCGCGACTGTAATGAAGCCGTCATTTGGAAAGCCATGCGGGAAACCGGCATTGAGGCGCTGGCGAAAAAACAGGTCAATCGTCTTTCCGGCGGCGAGCAGGCGCGGGTCTGGCTGGCAAGGGTGCTGGCGGGCGCGCCAAATCTCATTCTTGCCGACGAACCCGCTGCCAGTCTTGATCTTTACTATCAGGCAAAAATCATGGATACCCTGCGAAAACACGCCAACGGGACGAATGGCGTTATCCTTGCCATTCACGATCTCGCGCTGGCCGCCCGCTATTGCGATCGCTTCTGCCTCTTGAAACAGGGTAACATCCACGCTTTCGGTACGCCTGAAGTTGTCCTCGCCGAAGCTGTCCTGTCGGATGCTTTTGGCGTTCCCATCCATGTTGATCTGAACCACTCCCCGCCAATCATTCTGCCCGCCTGAACCCAAGAGCATATTCATGAAACTAGGCAAAAACCGTTCCGAACTCTGTTATACCTACATCTTTGATCCCTCGTGGCTTTGCGATTACGAGGTGTTGACCGATGAACTCTCCGCTCAGCTAGGCATGGCGCTCTCCGCCGCCGAGACGGATGCCGCCCTGGTTGATCTCGTGCCCGATCTTGATCGTCTCCAGACGCTTGCCCTGCATGCCAACGGCTCCATTCGGGGAAAGCCTGCTATTACCGAAGCAGACCTTGACTGGCTGCATCTATGCTATGACCATTTTCGGCAGGAAATTGAAGCCAAAGAGCCGGATCGCCTTAAAAACTTCGTTCTCCCTCGCGGCCTTGCTCCTGTGCCGGAATTGCATCAGGCGCGATCCACCGCCAAGAAGGCGCTGCGTTGCCTCGTGCGCCTGGAAAGAGAGGCGGAAAACCGTCGGGAGATTCCGGCGGAAATCCCCCGCTTCCTGAACCTTGCGTGCAACTTCTGCTTTTTGCTTACCGCGCTAATCAACCAACGCCGGGGTATTACCGAGCCTCATTTCATCAGCAAAAGTTACGCGGTATCAGGAGATGCAATCAGGGGGAAGGGATCAAGGTATAAGCGTGTAGGCTGGATTGAGGCGTAGCCCAACGTTGCGGCGGTATTTATAATGCTTTTCGCAAATAAAACGACTATCAGGTGCGGTTATTCTTTCGCACAGACTATAATCCACCAGTCATTCCCGCATGCCTGTCCCCGCGAAGGCGGGGAGCGGGAATCTTGGCAGTTGTCATATGCTTTGTGTTGCCGGCATGCCTGTCCCCGCGAAGGCGGGGAGCGGGAATCACCCTGCGGCGAATGCCGATCCGCCAGTTGGCATGCCTGTCCCCGCGAAGGCGGGGAGCGGGAATCTTTAGGGTATCCAGCGCCTCCGGCGCGCCAGCATGCCTGTCCCCGCGAAGGCGGGGAGCGGGAATCCAGTACAGCATAGCAGCAACGACAGGTTACCCCATAACAGGGCAGTAGCGGCGTTCCCATACGGAAACAGCTGAAACACTACCCATTTTGTTGTGCACTGCCGCAAAAGGCAAAATAAGGCGTAAAATGCCTGGCTTTGCAACTGAAGGTGTTTTTTCCATGAAATTTTTCGCTTCTCTGCCGCCCATTCCTGAATTTCATCCGCCCATGTTCATCAAGCGGCTGAATCAACGTTTGCCCCAATGGCCACATGCCGCTTCCCTCTGCCTTGCCCTGAACGCGGCGGTAAGTTTCAAGCTGCTGCCGGAAGAAGTCTTGCAGCTTTGTTCCGGGCGGCGAATTCTTGTCGCGGTCAACGACACCGGAACCCGCGCCTTGTTTACCTGCCTGAACGGCATATTTCAGCCTGTATGGCGGGAGACTGCCAGCGCCGATGTCCGGTTTCACGGCGACATGCACGCTTATATGAAACTCTTTTTTCGTCAGGAAGACCCGGATACCCTGTTCTTCAACCGCCTGCTTACCATCGAGGGCGATACCGAGTTGGGGCTGGCGATCAAGAATCTCCTGGATTCCATTGAATCGCCGCAGCAAGTTTTCCGGCGATTCTTCGGCTTTGGCGAGGCGTAACCGCCGCCGCCACTTTTCCCGTGCGCGCGATATTTTCCCCGGAAGGCCCCTTGGCGGCAGACATTCCGGGCTTTCGGACACGGACGCAACAAATCGAAATGGCCGAGCGGATTGCCGCCGCCGTTGAAACATTGCAAATCCTGATTGCGGAAGCAGGCACGGGCACGGGCAAAACTTTTGCCTATCTCGTGCCCGCCCTGCAATCAGGCGGCAAGGTAATCATTTCTACCGGCACAAAAACCTTGCAGGATCAGCTTTTCAACAAAGACCTGCCGCTGGTGCAAAAGGCGCTGGGCATTCCGACGCAAACCGCGTTGCTTAAAGGACGCGCCAATTATATCTGTCATTATCAGTTTGATCGCGCCGTATCGGGCGGGCGTTTTCGCAGCCGGGAAGAAGTGAGCCATCTGGCAAAAATCCAGCGTTTTTTCAAGCAGACGAAAACCGGCGACATAGCCCGTTGCGGCGACGTGCCGGAATCATCCCCGGTGTGGATGCATGTCACTTCCAGTCGGGAAAACTGTCTGGGGCATGAATGCCCAGATCATAACGAATGTTTTGTGCTTGCCGCCCGCAAGGCGGCGATGGATGCGGATTTGGTCGTGGTAAACCACCATCTTTTCTTCGCGGATGTGATGCTGCGCGACGAAGGATTGGCGGAACTTCTGCCCGCCTGCAATACGGTCATTTTCGACGAAGCGCACCAACTGCCGGAAGTCGCTTCCCTGTTTTTTGGCGAGAGCGTATCCACCTCGCAATTCCTTGATCTGGCGCGGGATGCGCGATCGGAAGGATTGGCGGCGGCGCGGGATTGTATCGCCCTGCAAACGGCCCTGCCCGCGCTGGAGAAGGCCGCGCGCGATCTTCGCCTGTCCATCGGCATTGATGCAGGGCGCTTTGCTGCCCGACAAATGGAAATCATGCCGGATTTTTTGCCCGCCCTGGAAACCTTGCTGACCCGTTGTCGGGAAGCGGAGGAAATTCTGAAAACCCAGGCCGAGCGTTCCGAAGGTCTGAAAAAATGCTGGCAAAGGCTTCTGGAACTTGAAGCGCGGCTTCTCGCCTGGAAATCCGAGAGCGATGCGGACAACGCGAAAAACGCGGGCAAGGTGCGCTGGGGCGAAGCCTTCAATCATTCCTTGCAACTCTCGATCACTCCGCTCTCAATCGCGGATATTTTTCCCCGTCAGTTGGAGGCGGGACATCCTCGCGCCTGGATTTTCACTTCCGCTACTCTGGCTGTGCAGGGATGTTTTTCGCACTATCAGACGGAACTAGGTTTGGAAAAGGCGGAGACAGGCTATTGGGAAAGTCCCTTTGATTATGGGCAACAGGCCATTTTGTACGCGCCTTCCGGCCTGCCGGAACCGAACAGCAAAAATTACACGGACGCCATGTTTGCCGCCGCCTGGCCGCTTATCAAGGCCGCCACAGCATCAAATGGCGGGGCGTTTTTTCTTTGTACCAGTTTAAGGGCCATGCGGCGCGTTCATGAATTGTTGCAGGAAAAAATCGAACAGGAAGCCCTTGAAATTCCGGTTTTCCTGCAAGGCGAGAGCGGCAAAAACGAGCTTCTGGAACGGTTTCGACTGGCGGGCAACGGTGTTCTGGTCGGCAGCCAGAGTTTTTGGGAAGGCGTGGATGTGCGGGGCGAGGCGCTTTCTCTGGTCATTATGGACAAGATACCCTTTACCCCGCCTGATGATCCGGTGCTTGCCGCCCGGATCGAGGCAATGAAGCGGGCGGGGAAAAACGCCTTTCTGGATTATCAGCTTCCACGCGCAGTCATAAATGTCAAGCAGGGCGCGGGACGCCTGATTCGTACCGAA
The DNA here is from genome assembly GCA_009777925.1 of Betaproteobacteria bacterium. Lineage (GTDB taxonomy): Bacteria > Pseudomonadota > Gammaproteobacteria > Burkholderiales > Rhodocyclaceae > Azovibrio. The sequence continues at coordinate 55,086 of WRKX01000001.1, forward strand.
ACCGACCGGGGGATGTTGATGATCTGCGATCCGCGCATGTTGGGCAAGCCTTACGGCTATCGTATCTGGCGAAGTCTCCCCCCAATGCGCCGCACAAGGGATTTCAACGAAGCTCTGGCGTTTTTTGCGAAGTGACACGCAGGGAGCGTTTTCCCTGAGCGATCGAGGCAATGTATAAAAATCAATAAGATATATCAAACTCAGGGAGCTAACCTCGCCGTTTGTAGGGGCGAATAATTATTCGCCCCTACAAGCGAAAACCCTCCCCCGCCCCCTGTTGCCGTCTGTAAGACCGCTTGGGGTTTGGCGGCGGGGTAACCGAGGGTTTGTACCCCCTTTTGGCTTCGCCGCAAGTCAAAGGGGGTGGCTTGTTGCGCCGGGGGTTTGCCGGATAGCTACCGCTCGCGGGAGGGCAGTATCAAGTCTGCATTGCAGGGGGATAAGTTTTTATGGCGACTCCTACAGATAAAGCGCAGAATTATTTTTCGCATCGCTATTGACATTTTGGTATCATGTGTGTTATTATGATAACGTATGCCGTCTGGTGATAATATGTCAGGCGGAAAATCGTTTCTGCCCAAGGAGATTTATTTCATGGCTACACAGCAAATTACTGGATCGGTAGGATTTTGTGGTAAGAACTCTCCGGCAGATGTAGGCAAGGTACAAACCCTGCTTAAGAGCAAAGGCTTGTATACTGGAAGAGTCGACAATATATGCGGATCCAAAACGATTGCCGCAATCAAAGACTTTCAAGCTAACTTCATGGGAACCCCAGACGGTCGGATTGATCCTAACGGTGTTACGTGGAAAAAGCTAACAGGAAAATTGCCGATGGTAGTGATTCAGCCCGCACGATCCGCGCTTGGAACCATTCCTGATTTCAGTTTTCCGCTTTCATTCAAACCTATAAGCTGGCATGAAGGTTCTCGTAAGTTCGGGTCAGGACGAATAGGCACAACAAGGTTGCATGGCGGATGTGACCTTTATGCGCCGTTCAGAGAGCCAATTTATGCAGTCGCAGACGGAGTTTTGGCGCGAGGGCCTTATGATTTTGAGGTTGTTAAAGATGATCCATCTCAAGTACAAGCACTTGAGATCAGACACGGTGATTTGCTTGTCCGCTATTGTGAAATAAGACCAACCAGTTTCACTGGGACAATAAAAAAAGGGCAAAAACTTGCAGAGGTGGGGTTAATAAAATTTCCTTCAGGACGTATACTCCACATGCTTCACATTGAGATTTATACGAATGTAAGGCTAACTGGGCCTTTATCGGTTAAGGGCGCAGGTCTATATGGAAGACGTGTTGATGTCACAAATCCAGCACCATACCTTGACGTATGGGTTAATAACTTGCCACAACCTTAAGAAATGAAAAACACAATGATAAACAAATTTTTGATTATTCTAGCTCTGTTTTCAGTTGTCTGCACTAATGCTGCTGCGGTTGAGCCTGACGCACTAGGACTTTACCCGTTAACAGAGTCAGGAATTCCGTCGCAGGCGGGGGATTGTGCTTATCAATTGAAAGGAACAAAAAGCCCAAAACACGAACATTTTGTTCAAACAGCCATTTGTCCGAAACGTCGTTTTTTTAATGCGAGCGATTGCGTTCCCGTATCAATCATAAACATAAACAATAATCAAATTGTTTTACGCAACATTTCGACAAATATAATTAATAATGAAGGTTCATCTCTATATAAAAATGACGAATATGTAGTAGAAATTCGAGTAAAAGAAGATTGTACAAAAGTTTCTTGTGATCTATTTTATCTTGATGCTGCGCTGACTGTGAAAAGAGGCTCTTTGCAGCAAATTTTTGAGATGCAAGGTAATTGTGACATGGGTGAGAATTAAAAAAGAGAACCAAAATGCTGCATAAAACTCTCGTTATTCTTGCTCTATTTGCAGTTGCCTACACTCATGCTACGGCGGTCGAAAAAATTGACGACATGTATTAATACTCGTTGCTGAATAAATGTCCTTTTATTTGTACGAACTACCATACGTTTGACTGGCATCCAGCAACCTGGAGACGGATAGACCCATTGGTTCTGGAATGTCAGACATCATAAAAATCAATCCTTCCAATCTCCCCAATTTTGTTTATCGGGCGGCAAATGCCCATCGTGCTCGGCATAATGTACCGCCAAGCGATAGCAGTATAAAACACATTTGCATGACATATTGCCAACTCCCTTAAGCAAGCAATGTTTTGTATAAATCTCCTCCGGGTTTTGCCCTTTGAGAGATTCGATATTTGGATAACCGGCGTTAATTAAGTGCTGTGCCATCTTTTTGCCGATGCCGGGGATTTTGGTTAAATCGGTCATATTGTCCGCCTTTCTACTTCGTTTTCACTTGTATATCCTATTCCACTACATTGAAGTTCGCAAGCCAACCCCGACATTGCAACCGCTATGTGGCGTTCACTCGCTCACGCTGCGCGGATTCAACGCTTTTTCCCCGGTTGCCAGCGGCGCAGGAGCAGGGAACTGCCGACAACGGACACCGAGGAAGCGGCCATTGCCGCGCCCGCAATGACCGGATTCAAAAGACCGCTTGCCGCAAGCGGAATGCTGACAATGTTATAAACGAACGCCAGAAAAAGATTCTGGCGAATTTTGCCAAGCGTGGCGCTGGAAAGGGATATAGCGTCGACTATCGCTTCCGGGTCATTTCGCATCAGGACAATATCCGCAGCATGAATGGCGGCATCCGAACCTGCGCCCATTGCAAAACTGACATCGGAAGCCGCAAGCGCAGGCGCATCGTTGATGCCGTCGCCCGCCATCCCCACCAATCCCCGCCCTGCCTGTTTCAGTTCGTTAATGGCAGACGCCTTGTCAACCGGCAGAATTTCCGCCCGAAATTCTTCCATGCCGAGCTTGAAAGCAAGGTCGGCGGCGACAGCGCGATTATCGCCGGTAAGCATAAGGCAGCGAACGCCCGCGTTTTTCAGGCGATTAATCACGTCGGCCATGCCGGGTCTTATCTGGTCGGTCAGGGTAAACAGCCCTAACGCCCGTTCTCCGTCCGGCGTGACTTCCGCCAACAACGCCATTGTTTTGCCTTGATCGCTCCCCTGCTCCGCAGCAAACGAGAGAGGGGAGAAAGGCTCTCCCAATGCCCAGCGCGGCGCGCCCAACCGCAGCAATAAACCTTCCGCCTCGCCTTCCACACCCAAGCCGGGATACGCCCGAAAAGCGGCGACGGTCGGAATGGCGGCCTCGTCCTTGCACAAGGCGTAAATGGCGCGGGCAAGCGGATGTTCAGACCCACGCTCCAAAGCGGCAGCCAACAGAACAAGACGCTCGCGGCTCATGTCCTCTGCAAACGGCATAATTTCTGATACTTCCGGCTTGCCCAAAGTCAGCGTGCCGGTCTTGTCGAACGCGAGCGTTTGCAGCTTTTCCACGCGCTCCAATACTTCGGCGTTGCGAATCAGAATGCCGGTCTCGCTGCCACGCCCTATACCTACCATCAGGGCGGTGGGCGTAGCCAATCCCAAAGCGCAGGGACAGGCGATAACCAGCACGGAAACCGCAGCAATCAACGCGGTCGCAAAATCGTTGCCGAATGTCAGATGCAGACCGAAGGCAATGATGGCAATGACAAGGACAACAGGCACGAAAATGCCTGCAACCCGATCAACCAGTCGTTCGACCGGCGCTTTGGAGCCTTGCGCTTCCGCGACCATACGGATGATATTGGCAAGCATGGTCGCCTCGCCCACGCCCGTGGCGCGACAACGCAGCATTCCGTCATGATTGCGGGTGGCGGCAAAAACGCGATTGCCAGCTTCTTTCAAGACAGGCTTGCTTTCTCCGGTCAGCATGGCCTCATCAAGCGTCGAGACGCCTTCCAGCACCTCGCCATCTACCGGAACGGCATCGCCAGGACGAACCAGAAAAATATCGTCCGGCAGGAGCGCCTCCACCGGCACTTCTTTTATCTCGCCGTTTTCCTCAATAGAGGCATAGCGAGGTTGCAGACGGATCAGGGATTCCAGCGCCCCGGCGGCGCGGGCTTTGGCTCGGGATTCCATGATTTTGCCAAGCAGCACCAGGGTTATGATCGCCGCGCTGCCTTCAAAATAAACATGTTGATCATGCAGTCCCGCTATGGTGACAAAGGCGGAAAACCCCCAAGCGGCGGATGTGCCCAACGCGACCAATACATCCATGTTCGTGCTGCCGTGGCGTAAAGACTGCCATGCGCCCCGATAAAACCTTGCGCCGATCCAGAACTGCACGGGCGTGGCAAGCAAAAGCTGCAACAATCGCGGCAATTCGCGGTGCGAGCCGTCCAGCATGAACAGCATTTGCCCCATGAGAGGCAGGGTGAGGATTAACGCGATGCAAAACAGGCGTAATTCCGCGCGCCAGAGATTTTTTCGTCTTTCATCTTCCGTATTTTTTTCCGGCAGACTTGCCGAAAAACCCGCTTCTTCAATGGCTGCCATGATTTGCGCGGCATCCGCCAGACCCGGCGTCCACCGCGCCCTCGCCTTTTCGGTAGCGAAGTTGACGCTTGCGGTCACACCCGGCAGCTCGTTCAAGGCTTTTTCCAGCCGACTCGCGCAGGCGGCGCAACTCATGCCGGAGACAGGCAGGATCAGGGTTTCGTCCATCGCGTAAAAATGTTGGGGAAGATGAGGGAAAAGGTGATTCTAGCGGTTATTCGCCGTCCCACACGCTCAATCAGACAAACCTGAAACCGGCGGATAGAACGGCAGGCCGGGTTACGCTCGTCATCCCTTGAAGCACTGGGTCAGCACATGCAGGTCGTGGTTCAGCGTATTGTCCTGCGCCTTGATTTCCTCGATTGTTCTGAAGGCGTGGATGACAGTCGTATGGTCGCGTCCACCAAATGCTTCTCCGATCATAGGGTAACTACAGGAAGTCACTTCCTTGCAAAGCCACATCGCCACCTGCCGGGGACGGGCAATGGAACGGGAACGCTTGCGGGAAAGCAGGTCGGCCAGCTTGATCTTGTAATAACCGGCAACAGTTTTCTGGATTTCCTCGATGCTGATGTTGCGCGTCGAATTGATTAGCTCTTTCAGGGCTTCCCGCGCCAGTTCAAGGGTAATGGGCGAGTTGCGGAAATTCGCATAGGCAATCACCTTCTTTAACGCACCTTCCAACTCGCGCACATTGGCGCGGAGACTCCTGGCAATGAAAAAAGAAACATCGTTGGAAAGTGCAAAACCCTCCGCTTCCGCCTTCTTTTGCAGAATTGCCACCCGCATTTCGGTTTCCGGCGGCTCAATCTGCACGGTAAGCCCCCAGTCAAACCTGCTTACCAGACGCCCGTCCAGACCGTTAATATCTTTCGGGTAGGTGTCGCAGGTAATGACAATTTGCTTGCCTGCTTCCACCAACGCATTGAAAACAAAGAAAAATTCTTCCTTGGTGCGGGATTTGTCGCCGACCCCGAAGAATTGCACATCGTCCAGCAGCAGCACATCCAGACTGCGGTAATAATTCTTCATATCGACAAAAGCGCCCTGCCGATAGGCTCGCATCACATCGTTGCAGTAGTCCTCGGCATGGACATAACGCACAACCTTGTCGGAAAACTGCTGGATGATCCGGTTGCCGACGGCATGTAACAGGTGAGTCTTGCCAAGACCGGGGCCGCCATAGATAAAGAGCGGGTTGTAGAGACTACCGCCCGGCTTTTCCGCAACATTCTCCGCTGCGGCATAGGCAAGGTTGTTGGCCTTGCCGATCACCAGATTTTCAAAAAACTGGTTCTGATTAAGACGGGTACGCTCGTAAAACGCCTTTTGCTCGTCCTGTTCCCGCGCTGGCGGCTTAGGCGGCGCGGTTTTCTCCTGTTTTCCGGGTTTTTCGGCCTGCCCTGCCTTCTCCTTATCCGGTTGGCGTATTTCCAGCCGCACGGCAATCGGCCTGCCGTAAAAATCAGCCGCAAAATCCTGGATAAACTCCAGATAATGCTGGCGTACCCAGTTGCAGATGAAATTGCTGGGCGCGACCAGACAAAGCCCTTCGTCCGGCGTGTTCTCGCCATCCACGTAGAGCTGGGAAATCCAGACGGCAAACCTTTTTGGCGGCAATTTCTCTCTCAACCCGCCAAGGCAGGCATCCCAAAAACCAGACATTCAGCGATTCTCACAAAAGGGGTTAAGGCGTTTCAGCCATGAATCATCGCATTCTACCAAAACGCGCGCAAAATCACTCCCCACAAAATCGTATTCAGCCAAAATCGCTCGTATAATTTGCCATTCCTTCCGAGGAGCGTTGCGAGAGTGCCAACTCCCAGGCTCGGAAGGCGTCGCCCATAACGGTAGACAGCATCAACGGCGCTCGCCTTCCACAATCCCGCTGAATGCGGGGCGGCGAGCGCATAGCGCCCTTCCCTCTTTCAGCCTAGCGCAGAGGACTTATCCATGACCGCACAACACGATTACGTCATCGCCGATCCCGGCCTTGACGACTGGGGAAAGAAGGAAATCGCCATTGCCGAAACCGAAATGCCGGGGCTTATGAGCATCCGCGAGGAATTCGCCAAAAGCCAGCCGTTACAGGGCGCGCGCATTACCGGATCGCTGCACATGACCATCCAGACCGCCGTGCTTATCGAGACGCTCGTCGCTCTGGGAGCGGAAGTGCGCTGGGCATCCTGCAACATCTACTCCACCCAGGATCATGCCGCCGCCGCCATCGCCTGTCAGGGCATTTCCGTATTCGCCGTCAAGGGGGAAACTCTGGCGGATTACTGGGACTACACCCACCGCATTTTCGAGTGGCCTGACGGCGGCTATTCCAACATGATTCTGGACGACGGCGGAGACGCCACCTTGCTGCTGCATCTGGGCGTGAAGGCGGAAAAAGACATCTCCGTGCTATCGGTTCCAACCTGCGAGGAAGAAACCGCCCTCTTCGCCGCCATCCGGTCAAAACTGCAAGCCGACCCGGCCTGGTATTCCACGCGCATTGCCCATATCCGGGGCGTGACTGAAGAAACCACTACCGGCGTGCACCGTCTCTACCAGATGCACGCGAGAGGCGAGCTTTATTTTCCCGCCATCAACGTGAACGACTCTGTTACTAAATCAAAGTTCGACAATCTCTACGGCTGCCGTGAATCGTTGGTCGACGGCATCAAACGCGCCACCGACGTGATGATCGCGGGCAAGATTGCCGTCGTGCTCGGCTACGGCGATGTCGGCAAGGGCTGCGCCCAATCGCTCAAGGGGCTTGGCGCGACGGTCTGGATTACCGAGATTGATCCCATTTGCGCCCTGCAAGCCGCGATGGAAGGCTATCGCGTGGTCAACATGGATGAGGCGGCAAGTCAGGCCGACATTTTCATCACCGCCACCGGCAATGTGAACGTCATCACCCATGAACACATGCAGGCGATGAAGATGAACAGCATCGTCTGCAACATCGGTCACTTCGACTCCGAAATTGACGTGGCGAGCCTGCGCCAATACCAATGGGAGAACATCAAGCAGCAGGTCGACCACATCATTTTCCCGGACGGCAAGCGCATCATTCTGCTTGCCGAAGGACGGCTTGTGAATCTGGGCTGCGCCACCGGACATCCGAGTTTCGTGATGAGCAATTCCTTTGCCAATCAAACGCTGGCGCAGATCGAGCTTTTCACCAAGACGGCGGAATACCCGATCAACGTATACACCCTGCCCAAGAAGCTGGACGAAATGGTCGCCCGCCTGCATCTGAAGAAGATCGGCGCATACCTGACCCAACTGAGGCCGGATCAATCCGTGTACATCGGCGTGCCGGTCGAGGGTCCGTACAAGGCGGAGCATTATCGGTATTGACGCTATTTCACCCTTTCTCCCCTCTCCCACTTATGGTGTCTTGCAGACGGCAATTGGGGCGGGGAGGAGGGAGTCGGGGTCAAGAGATTCAGGAAGCGTAAATTTCAACCTGAACGCTGCCCTCTCCCGGCCTGCGACCACCCTCTCCCACTCGCGGCGTAGTCACAAGCGGGAGAGGGGAGAAAACAATTGCCGCATGTTGAGGTTTGCGCCAAGCCTTCTAATTATCGCCGTTACGTTGGGGTTCGCGTTGCTCACCCCAACCTACAAAACTACCCACAAAACTAATGGGAGAGCAAGTAGGGGCGAACCTGTGTGTTCGCCAGCATTTGGGCAGACACGCAGGTCTGCCCCTACGGTCTTGCGGAAATGACCATATGCCCTCCCGTATTTCAGCCCTGTAGGTTGGGGTGAGCGGTACGCGAACCCCAACATTGAAGCTACCGCAAACACCTTTCTCCCCTCTCCCGCTTGTGTATATGCCGCAAACGGAAGATGGGAGAAACTGTGCGGGCGACCGAGGACGGTCGCCCATACGGCGGCAATGCGGCATTGGTTTTAGCCCCCTTTATAAAAAGGGGTGGCGCGTTAGCGCCGGGGGTTTGCTTTCCGTCTGATAGATTGGAGCAAGCGCCTTTCCCCCCTCTCCCTCTCCCGCTCCCCGCCTTCGCGGGGACAGGCATGCTGGAATGACGGATGGGTTATAATCTGTGCGAAATCACCTGTGCGAAATAGCGACCGCGCCACTGTAGGGGCGAATAATTATTCGCCCCTACGCCGCAAGCAGGAGCTATCCGGCAAAACCCCGGCGGCTTCGCGCCACCCCCTTTTAAAAGAGGATTGCTCACTTTATATTGATTGTGGTATTATGTTATATATCTGTTTAATCTGAATGAGGAGGAATCGTATGCAATGCACCCACTGCGGTAGCGTGAGCTACGTCAAGAATGGTTCTTACAAAGGTTCCCAACGATATCTCTGCAAAGAGTGTCGCCGGGCTTTCAGCGACAAGGTTCGCAAGTTTACTTACGCCGATAAGGAGAGATTCCTGCAGATGTATCTGAATAATGTGGGCATTCGCAAAAGCGCGATTTTCATGGGTTGCTCTTCGTCAATGCCTAACCGGTGGATACGGGAATTTGCGCAGAATCTGCGGCGGCAGTTACAGAATGCAGAAACCCTGCTGGAGGGCGGTGAAATACCAGAAATCATAGAGATGGACGAGCTTTATACACGTGTAAAAAAAGGGGCTCAAGAATTCAAGTATGGCTTGCTTATTCTAGAAGGGCGGGCAAGGTTATTGCTTATGTCATAGGTACGGCAAGCAAGTGCGCGGCCCAACTTTATCATGCTGCGAGAAAGGCGGTTGGCAAGATAGCGCGTATC
>WRKX01000002.1 GCA_009777925.1 Betaproteobacteria bacterium
TGCCACCACGCGCCCCAGCCGCATGAGGGTGAACTTTTATGTGACTTGCGTCAATCATCAGCCATTCAAAATCAGGTTCGTCTATCAATGTTTCCAGCAGCTTTTCCCAGATTCCCTTGTCTCACCACCGGGAAAAACGGCGATGCGTGTTATTCCAATCGCCGTAATCCGGCGGTAAATCCCGCCACGGCGCGCCTGTGCGCAGAATCCAGAAAACAGCATTGATAAATTTGCGATTGTCGCGGGCATTTCCTCCCCAGGTTCTTTTACGACCGAGCAAATGAGGCTCCAAAATCTGCCAGACTGTATCGGAAATGTCGTGCCGTCTGTGCGCCAGTTGCATAAAATTTCTCCTATTTGCCCAAAATCAAGATATTATACAATCTAATGACGACGCGCTCTAGTTTCTTGCTCGTAATGGACTTTCACCATCTACTCCTTGCCGATCTCCCGGCGCACGCGCAGCAAACCCCAGCCTGCCGAGCTATAAATCAGGCCACCGCCGTTTTGTCCGGTAATCCAGTTATTGCCGTTGCCGCACAAATTTTCCTATCTGGCTTGACTTCCGCCGCGCTTGGGAACAAAGTTAGCAATTGTTTTTTGGAGTGTCTGTTTCCATGTTCGGTAATCGCCTGAATCCCGCCAGCACATACGCCACACTGGGGCGCGAGTCTGATATTCGCACCGCCAGCCCGCACCGGCTGATAATTCTCCTTTTTGAAGGGGCGCAAAGCGCCATTTCCGTGGCGAAGCTCCATGCCGAAAAAGGCAATCCCGCCGAGCGCGGCAACCATATTTCCAAGGCCATTGACATTATCGCCAATGGCCTGAAAGTCAGTCTGGACATTCAGGCCGGCGGAGAATTGGCCGAACGCCTCGCGGCGCTCTACGACTATATGGTTTCCCGCCTCCTGTGGGCCAACATGAAAAACGACATTCCCACTTTGGATGAAGTGCAAAATCTGCTGGAAGAAATTCACAGCGCCTGGCGACAAATTGACCCGGACAAACAACAGCAGGACGCATCATGAGCCGCTCGCCTTATGAAACGCTCGAATTCATCCTCGCCGAAATCCGTCGCCGCGCGGAAGAGGGGGATTGGGTGAGCGCAGCCGAAGCGTTCGATCAACTGTACGCGCAAATCCAGAGCGGAAATATCCCCGAGGCTACTGCCGCCGATCTCGCTTCGCTTGAACGCGCCAGGGAACATCTGGACTCCCTCGCGGAACGCGCCATCGCGCTGCACAAAGATATGGCTGTCTTGCTGAAAGCCTTTGGCGGCACCGACAAGCCTGACGCATAACCGGAGAGTTCGGCATGGTTATGATTCCCGCCGATCTTGCCTCTGCCCAGTTAAAACTCATCGCAGATCTGGTCGGCAAGCCGCAACCCGTCAGCGCCACGCAAAAAAGCGCCGATGTGTTGCGCGACCTCGTGCCGGGACAACGATTCACGGCAACAATTCAGGCTTTGCTGCCCGATGGCAATTACCGCGCCAGTATCGCGGGACAAAGCCTTACGCTTTCGCTTCCCTTCGCTGCTCAGGCGGGAGAATCGCTGGAACTGGAGACCGTCGAGCAAAACGGCAAGATGACTCTTGCCGTCGCTACCAACCGGGGCAGCGCGGAAGTCGCGGGAAAAGAAGCGGCCAGAGCCGAAACTGCCGCTTCCACCGCCACCCGTTTAACACCGACAGGCAGGCTGATCGCGGAACTGCTCGCCGGCATAGACAAAGAAGGAGGTAAACGTCCGCAGCCTGCCTCCCTCAACAACGCGCAGCCGATTTTCGAGCGTCTTCCGGGCAAAACCACCGACATTGCCGCCGCGCTAAGAACGGCGCTGGGCAGAAGCGGCATGTTTTACGAAGCGCATCAGGCGCGCTGGGTACAGGGACAAACCACATTGACATCCCTGTTGTCCGAACCGCAAGGCAGACTCTCCCCCGCCGCCCACGCATTAGGGACGCCCGGCGAACCTGCGGGCGCGGCAAGAGGCATCGTAGCTTCCCAACCCCAAAATCCAGCGCAAAATCCGCCGCCATCCGGGATACAGGCAAGCGCACAGACTCGTCCCGGCGCTGCGCCTGCCACCTCACCTACTGCGCCTGCCCCCCAGGCGTCTCCACAAAATCCATCTGCCGCGTCAGCGACCTCAACCAGCGGCGTGATGGCGGAAAGCAGCGCCGTGCGCGTCGGAATGGGACACGCCATCGCCCCCGACCTCGCGCCGCTGGTTCGCCAGCAACTGGAGGCTTTGGCAAGCAATACCTATGTCTGGCAAGGTCAGATATGGTCGGGGCAGACACTGAACTGGGAAATCATCGAGGAAGACAGCGAACAAAGACAACGGGAAGAAAACATCGCGCCCAACTGGACAACGCGCCTGAACCTGAAATTGCCAAACCTGGGCGCGCTGGAAGCGACCCTGCGCCTCTCCGGCGGACGGAATATCCAGATTTTCCTGCGCACAGAAAATGACGCTGCCCGCGCCCGCCTGATTGCCGCCAATGCCGATCTGCGTCGGCGTTTTGAAACCTCCGGGCTTGCTCTGGAATTCCTCGACGTTCTCCGTCATGTCCGAGACAAATAAGGAATTACAGGCGCGCCAACTTGAAGTGGTCGCGCTTGCCTATCGCCAGAGCGACAGCGCCCCGCGCGTCGTTGCCAAGGGACGCGGCCTGATTGCCGAGGAAATCATATCTCGCGCCAAAGAACACGGCGTCTATGTACACGAATCGCCGGAACTTCTCTCTCTCCTCATTCAGGTTGACATTGACGAACACATTCCCAGCCAGCTTTATCTCGCCGTCGCCGAACTGCTCGCCTGGCTCTACAGGATCGAGCACGGCGAAGCGGGCCTGCCGCCGCCCGATTTACGCCTGCCTCCCCCAAAATAGGAAACCGGCGCGGATAAGAAAAAAAGCCGGTGAGTGGGAGTTTTCCACAGCATCGCGCCCGCGAAAATTCCACCTTACCGGGAGTTTCTATGAGTAGCGTGCCGGGAATTTTATTGAAACAAGGTGACTGTAATGGCCAGGACTTCAGCCATGATTGCCTGGGGTAGCGTGTCCACCTTGCGCCCGTTGCGGGCGGACAGATCAAGGGCACGGGGCTGATCGCAACGCACGACACCGGTAATTTTTACGCCACGAATCGGTACTGCAAATCCGACTCGGCGGGCAAAGTCGCCGCCAGTTGTTATGGGAAGTACCACAGGGCATTGCGTCAGACGGTTGAAGGCTTCCGGCGAAACGACCAGCACTGGCCGATGGCCGCGCTGCTCATGACCCGCTGTTGGCTCCAGATCAACCAGATAAATATCGCCGCGCTTCATATCAGCTCTTTACCGACTGCGGGAGCGTCAATCCATTCCCGTTCTTCCGCTGGCAGCGGATACGCGCCAGAGGCTTCGGCTTCGCTCAGCAGTTCAGCCAGCGTATAGCGAGGCCAGGGCTGAGGGTCTACTATCAGGCGACCATCGGCCACAGCTATGCCGACCGTAGCCCCTGCCTGCAAGCGCAGCAGATTAAGGATTGCTGGCGGAACGGTCAACATGACCGATCCGCCGACCTTGCGGAGATTGGTTGTGTGGCGCATGGCGTTTTTTCCTCCATAGATGTTATATATAAATATAACATCTATGGTCAGTTTCCCGCAAGGCGCTTATTATGCAAAATACAAACAAATAAGCTGGCTTTTATGCGGAAAATCAGCTTAGAATACGCATCTTTCGCTGTTTGACAGCTTTTCCAATAAGAACGAACGGAGTTTCCGCCATGAGTAACAAGGGACAGTTGCTACAAGATCCATTCCTCAATGCCCTGCGCCGGGAGCATGTACCAGTCTCCATCTATCTGGTAAACGGCATCAAGCTGCAAGGACAAATTGAGTCTTTCGACCAATATGTCGTGCTGCTGCGTAACACCGTCACCCAAATAGTCTACAAACACGCCATTTCCACCGTAGTACCCGCCAGACCCGTGACCCTGGTGCATGAACACGTCTCGGAAGAAACCGCTTAACCTCCGGGCTGCCGCCCTTTCTTCGTCTCCCATGTTTGCTTTTCCGACCCGAACGCCTTCCGGCGGCGAGCGGGCGGTTTTAGTTCAACTCGATTTTGGCGAGCCTGATCTGGCGGAACGTCTGGAAGAAGCGCGTCTGCTTACGGAATCAGCTGGCGGCATTGTCGCCGCCGAAATCAGCGGCAAACGGCAGAGCCCGGATCCGCGCACTTTTGCGGGCAAGGGCAAAACGGAAGAAATCGCCGCCGCCTGTAGAGCCTGCCGCGCCGAGCTTGTCATTTTCAACCATCTGCTTTCTCCCGCGCAGGAACGCAATCTGGAGCGCCTTCTGGAATGCCGGATTGTGGATCGTACCCGCCTGATTCTGGATATTTTTGCCCTGCGTGCGCAAAGCGCGGAAGGCAAGCTGCAAGTGGAACTGGCGCAACTGGAACACCTCTCGACTCGCCTTGTACGCGGCTGGAGCCACCTGGAGCGGCAACAGGGCGGCATCGGTCTGCGCGGCCCCGGAGAAAAGCAGTTGGAAACCGACCGCCGCCTTCTCAATAAGCGAGTGCGCTTTTTGAAGGAACGACTGGAACGCCTTTCCCGCCAGCGCGGCATCCAGCGCAAGGCGCGACAAAAAAGCGAAGCCCTGAATGTTTCCCTGGCAGGCTACACCAATGCCGGTAAATCAACCCTGTTTAATGCCCTGACCCGCGCCGATGTCTATGTCGCCGACCAATTGTTCGCCACACTGGAAGCCACTTCGCGCCGCCTCTGGCTGCCCAGAACGAACACAGGCCATATTGTGCTCTCCGATACCGTGGGCTTCATCCGCGATTTGCCGCACCCGCTGGTGGAAGCATTCCAGGCAACGCTGGAAGCAACGGCGGACGCCGATCTGATTTTGCATGTGGTTGATAGCGCCAGCCCCGCCCGCGATGAGCAGATTGCGGAAGTTGAACAGGTGCTTGCCGAAATCGGCGCGGCGGATACGCCGCAGATTCTGGTGTGGAACAAGGTCGACCTGACCGGCGTTTCCCCGACAATAGAGCGTGATGACTGTGGTAGAATTTGCCGCGTTAAATTGAGCGCGCGTGACGGTTCCGGGTTGGAATTATTGCGCGAGGCTCTGGCTTCAATCGCGCGGGAAAAAACAGCGCGCCGCGCGGCAACGGTTTTGACAGGACTTACCTGTTAGTCCGGGCTGCCCGAAGCAACAATCCCTCCTCAAACAATCTGTCCGGGAAACACTTTTCATGATTCCAACGCTTGGCATTCTCATGGCGGGTCGCCCGCCACGACATAACAACGGCAATCGCCCCGAAGGCCCGCCCGATCTTGAAGAAATCTGGCGTGATCTGAACCGCCAATTAGGCGGCCTGTTCGGCGAGAAAAAAGACCGTCGCCGCCCACCGGGCAATTCCGGCAACGGCAACAATGGCCTGCCGCCAATCAATGTACAGGCTCTTAAACGCGGCTTTGCGATTTTCGCTATCCTGCTTCTCCTGGCCTGGCTCATCTCCGGCTTTTATATTGTTGGCGCTCCGCAACGCGGCGTGGTGCTGCGCTTCGGAAAATTTGTCGGGGAAACCGATCCCGGTCTGCGCTGGCGTTTGCCATACCCGATCGAGTCCCATGAGCTTGTCAACCATGCCGAGGTGCGCACCGTGGAAATCGGCTATCGCAGCGCGGCAAACGACGCGGTGAGTAAAGTGCCCAGAGAGGCATTGATGCTTACCGACGATGAAAATATCATTGACATTCAGTTTGCCGTGCAATACGTGCTGAAAAGCCCGACCGATTACCTGTTCAAGAGCCGTGATCCGGCTCAGGCGGTAAAGCAGGCGGCGGAAACCGCCGTGCGCGAAACCGTCGGCAAAAACAGGATTGATTTCATACTGAATGAAGGACGGGCGGAAATTGCGGACGCCGTGCATAAACTGATGCAGACCATACTTGACCGTTATGGCACCGGGGTGCAAATTTCCAGGGTCAACATGCGGGACGCCCAGCCGCCCGAACAGGTGCAGGCCGCGTTTGAAGACGCGGTAAAGGCCGGTCAGGATAAGGAACGTCTGGAATACGAAGGGCGTGCCTACGCCAGCGACATCGTGCCTCGCGCCGACGGTTACAAGCAGGCCGTCATCGCCAACGCCGAAGGCGACGCCAGCCGGTTTGGGCAAATTTTGACCGAATACGTAAAAGCGCCGGAAGTCACCCGCCAGCGTCTTTATCTGGAAACCATGCAACAGGTTTACGCCAATACCAGCAAAGTTGTCGTCGACACCAAAGGCCAGGGCAATCTGCTTTATCTGCCGCTTGACAAGCTGATGCAGGCAGGCGCGGCAGGCAGCATGACGAACCCTGCCTCTACCTCTTCTGCCACAGCCTCAGCTCAGCCCGGCAGCGCGACAACGCCGCAACGGGACAGTAATCCCAGCAGGGCGGCAGGCGGCTTCGATGACCCTGCCTCTTTCCTATCCCGTGACCGGAGGGCACGCTGATGAACAACACACTCAAGCAAATAGGCCTGGCGCTGGCGGCAGTCGCCATATTGATCGGCAGCATGTCCGTGTTTACGGTCGATCAACGCGAATACGTGCTGGTGCTGCAACTTGGCGAGGTCAAGAAGGTCATCAAGGAACCGGGAATAAAAGGCAAGTGGCCGCTTATTCAGAATGTGGTGCGTTTCGACAACCGGATATTGACCATTGATAGCCAGGAGCCTGAACTTTTCATTACTTCGGAAAAGCAAAATGTGCAGGTTGATTCCTTCGTCAAATGGCGCATTACTGACCCCAGTCTGTACTACGTTTCGGTCAATGGCGATGAAACTCGCGCCGGCATCCGCCTTACCCAGACTATCAATGACGGTCTGCGCGCCGAATTCGGCAGACGTACCGTACACGATGTAGTCTCCGGCGAACGTAGCGCTATCATGGAGGAAATGCGCACCAGAGCCAATCTTGACGCCCAGAAAATTGGGGTGGAGGTTATTGACGTGCGCCTGAAACGAGTGGAACTGCCAACAAACGTTACCGAGAGCGTCTATGAACGGATGCGCGCTGAGCGTTTGCAGGTTGCCAATCAACGCCGCGCCCAGGGCGCAGCGGAAGCGGAAAGAATTCGTGCCGAAGCCAATCGGGAAGCGCAACGAATCAGAGGCGAGGGCGACGCTCGCGCAACAGCGATTTACGCCCAGGCATACGGCAAAAATCCTGAGTTCTATGCGTTCTACCGGAGTCTGGAAGCCTATCGCAACAGCCTGGCCAACAAGCAGGACCTGCTTGTGGTCGAGCCGAATTCCGATTTCTTCCGCTATCTGAAAAACGCGAAATGAGCGCCTCGACCCTTCTCCTTGCCTTCGCCCTGATGCTTGTTCTGGAAGGGGCATTGCCGCTTCTGGCACCTACCGTCTGGCGAGAAACGTTCCAGCGGCTACTAAGTCTCTCGAACGGGCAGATTCGTTTTATCGGCCTCTTGTCCATGCTGATCGGAAGCGCGCTTCTGTTCGCGCTGATTTCCTGACCTGCCCCCCCGCCCGCCGGAAGATCCCGCATGAATTGGCTGCTGCCTGAACACCTCGCCGACGTTCTGCCACAGGAAGCCATGCGCATGGAGATTTTGCGGCGGCGCCTGCTCGACCTGTTTTATACACGCGGTTATGAGCTTGTATTGCCGCCGCTTCTGGAATATCTGGAATCTCTCCTGACCGGCGCGGCGCATGACCTGAATCTGCGTACCTGCAAGCTGGCCGATCAGCTTTCAGGACGTACCCTGGGGGTACGCGCCGACATGACCCCGCAGGTTGCCCGTATTGACGCCCACCTTCTCAACCGGGAAGGCATAACCCGCCTTTGTTATTGCGGCAGCACCCTGCATGCCCGTCCCGCCAGTCTGGTCTCCAGCCGCGAACCGATCCAGCTTGGCGCGGAGCTTTACGGATACGCCGGCAGGGCTGCCGACCGGGAGATTCTCCGTCTCCTGGCGGAAGTTCTTGCCGCCGCCGAATTGCCGGGTTTTCGCCTGGACCTGGGACACGTCGGCATTTTCCGCGCCTTGAGCGAAGCAGCAAAAGTCGAGCCGGAAACCAGCGAAGCCATTTTGTCCTGCCTGCAAAGTAAGGATAAACCGGGGCTTGCCGCAATCGCCGCCAGTCTGCCTCTTCCTTTCGGCGAGGCGATTCTTGCCCTCTCCAGACTCTACGGCGGGATTGAAACGCTAAAAGAGGCGCGGCGGATTCTCCCTGATTTGCCTGCCATCACCGCTTCGCTTGATACGCTTCTCTTCCTTGCGGAAAGCATGCCGGAATGGTCGGTCACGATTGATCTTGCGGATCTGCGCGGTTATCACTATCACAATGGCGTAGTTTTTGCCGCTTATGTCCCCGGCTATCCTGCCGCCATCGCCCTGGGCGGGCGCTATGACGGTGTGGGTAAAAGCTTTGGCCGGGCGCGGCCTGCCACCGGCTTCTCCCTTGATCTGCGCGAGTTGACCCGGCTCTCAAACACGGTCTCGCAACAAGACGCCATTCTCGCTCCTTCCAGTCTCCATGACCCGGCATTGGCGGAAAAAATCGCGGAACTTCGCAAGGCAGGCGAAATTGTGGTGGAATGTCTGCCGGACGAAAGCGGCGCGCCAGACCCTCGCTGCAACAGACAATTGGTTCAAAAAGGCAGGGACTGGATTATCGAAGCGATGGCATCCTGATACCATTGCAGTAATCTTCACAAAGGAAATATCATGGCCAAGAACGTAGTAGTCGTCGGCACGCAATGGGGCGACGAAGGCAAGGGCAAGATCGTGGATTGGCTGGCCAGTCACGCCCAGGGCGTCGTCCGCTTTCAGGGCGGGCATAACGCCGGGCATACCCTGGTAGTGGGCAAAACAACCTACAAATTAAGCCTCGTTCCCTCCGGCATCGTGCATCCCGGCGTGTGCTGCTATATCGGCAACGGCGTGGTATTGGACCTCAGGCACCTGCTGGAAGAAATAGACAAACTCGAAGCAGGCGGCATCGAAGTACGACAACGCCTGCGTATCAGTTCGGGCTGTCCGCTCATCCTCCCTTACCATGCGGCTGTTGATCAGGCACGGGAAACAAAGAGACAGGACGCCAGGATCGGCACAACCGGCAGAGGCATCGGCCCCGCTTATGAAGACAAGGTTGCGCGACGCGCCTTGCGTGTCTATGACCTTTTTGATTCCGTGCGTTTTGCCGAAAAACTCGCCGAGGTCATGGAATACCACAATTTTGTCCTCACGCATTTTCTCAACGCAAAAGCGCTGGATCCCCAACAGGTTCTGGAACAAGCCCTTAAGTACGGCGAGCGCGTTCTGCCGATGGTCGGCGACGTTTCCGCAGAGCTGCACGCCGCCGTACAGAAAGGGGAAAACCTGCTGTTTGAAGGGGCGCAAGGCTCATTGCTGGACATTGACCACGGCACTTACCCTTTCGTTACGTCCAGCAACTGCGTTGCCGGGCAGGCCGCCGCCGGTTCCGGCGTTGGTCCCGGCCTGTTGCACCACATACTGGGCATTGCCAAGGCTTATTGCACCCGTGTCGGCGGCGGCCCCTTTCCTTCCGAACTGGACATCGGCACAGAAGGAACGCCAGGCTGGCAAATGTCGCACAAGGGGCATGAACGCGGCACGGTCACCGGGCGCATTCGCCGGTGCGGCTGGTTCGACGCCGCTCTTCTGCGCCGTTCTCTGCTTATCAACGGCCTTTCCGGGCTGTGCATTACCAAGCTGGATGTCCTCGACGGCCTTGCGGAACTGAAGATTTGCACCCACTACCAACTGGATGGCAAAAGCATTGACCTCTTTCCTCTCGGCGCGGACGAAGCCGCCCGCTGCCAGCCGGTTTTTGAGACGCTTCCCGGCTGGACGGAGAGCACCCACGGCATACAGCGTTGGGAAGACCTGCCGATTAATGCGCGCGCTTACCTGAATCGTCTGGAGGAGCTTTGCCAGACCCCGATTGATATCGTCTCCACCGGCCCCGAACGGGCAGAGACCATTCTGCGCCGCCATCCTTTTCAAGGCATATAGTGATTCCGACTTTCGCATAGACACAGCAGTCGTTGAGGTGGACACACCATGTTGGAGTTCGCTACGCTCACTCCAGCCTATGTATGAAAATCTCGTTATTTACCGGAATGATTATATTGCCGCTTCTTCAGCAACCCTGCCGAGATTGGCGAGCGGTTCCGGAGCGTGGCAAGCGTAGCCTTGCGCGTAGTCCACGCCCAGATCCCTGAGGATTTCATGGATCATTTCATTGCACACAAATTCCGCTATAACCTTCAGGTTATAGGCTTTGGCAAGCTGCACCATGGATTGCACCACCGCGCGATCAGCCTCATCCATGTGCAGATTCTTGACGAACATGCCATCTATTTTCAGATAATCAACCTTGAACTGCTTTAGATAAGCAAAGGAAGACATTCCCGAACCAAAATCATCCAGAAGCAGGAAAGAGTGCAGATGGCGCATCTGCTTAATGAATTCCAGCGCCTGATTCAACTGGCCTACGGCGCAACTTTCCGTAATTTCAAAACCGAGTCGTTTGGAATCAATGCCGTATTTCCTGATCTGTTGCTGCACGAAATCAGGAAACTCGCGGTCAGACAGGCTGGCGCCGGAAACATTGATTGCAAACCAGGGAACCTCCGGTTTTATCCCCGCCTTGTCCCATTCGGAAATCTGGCAGCATACGTTTTCCACTACCCAGCGATCAATGTAAGGCATCATGTTGAAACGCTCGGCAGCCGCGATGAAACGCGCGGGCGTCTGGATATTGCCGAGAAAATCCCGCAGGCGGATCAGAACTTCGACATGCCCCTGCGAATTCGGATGCATGGGTTCAACGTACTGGAAATAGAGGATGAAACGCCCTTCGGTGAGCGCGGTCGTGATGTGACCAACCGAGCGGAATTCTTCGTTGCGCAACCGGAAATATTCATCATCTTCGGCATACACCTCTACCCGGTTACGGCCATGCTCCTTGGCGGCATAACAGGCAGTATCCGCCGCCACCAAAAGAGAAGTGAAATTATCCAGTCCCTGTCCGGCGCGGACGACGCCTACCGAAGCGCCCAAACGGAAAGTCTGACCGCCATAGCTGAAAGGATAGGCGCGCACGTCGTCAATCAGCGCGCTCGCCCGCCGCACCGCTTCCTCTTCGTCACAACCACGCAACAGAACGCCAAACTCATCGCCGCCCAACCGCGCCAGGAAACAGTCGCTGTGCTTGGTCTGCAGGACTTTTGCCAGATTGATGAGCAACTGATCGCCCGCGATGTGGCCACATGTATCGTTTACGATCTTGAACTGGTCGAGATCAAGATACAACACCACAACTGATCTGTGATCCACCCGGTAAGCCTCCAGCTCCTGCTGCAACTGACGCTCAAAAGCGCGCCGGTTGTTAAGCCCGGTCAGGGGATCATGCACTGCCTGATAAGCCAGTTCCTCATTGGCGTAGTGCTGCAGGGTGATGTCGCGGATACTGACGCGAAAACCGAGCGAGCGTCCACTGTCGTCATGAACCGGTTGCCAGGAAATAGCGACCCAGATGGTACGGTTGTTTCGGCATTGCACGCGAAATTCAAGGTCCTGCCCGCTGAATCCATCCCCGGCCTGCCGCAGCATGTGCCGAACCAGATCACGGTCATTGGCATGCACCATCATGATCGGATAATCCTGCATCGCCATACATTCTTCCGGCGTGTAGCCGGTAATCCGCGACACGGCAGGATTGACCCATCGCAGTTCGCCTTTCGGGCCAAACCAGCTTTCCCAGGAATAGGTGTAGTCCGCAATGGTACGGAAACGCCATTCGCCTTCTTCCAGCTCGCGCATTCGAGCCTGCACCGTATCAACCATGGTGTTAAAGCTGTTTGCCAGCACCGAAATTTCGTCCTGCCCATGTACCTTGACCTTGACCCGTTGGCGCAAATCACCGCATGCTACTTTGGCGCTGGCCTCTGAAAGCACAGTCAGCCCACGCATCAGGTAATAGATAATAAATGACTGCAACAGGATCAGAAAGAGCAGGCCAATAGCCGCAATCAGGCTGCCTTGATATAGGAGCTTCCTGCGCATTTCATGGACGAGCTCGGCGCTTTTGCCAAGATAGAGATGTCCGTAAAGTTGCTCCCCGATCCTGATCGGGAGGCCCTCATGCAAAACGCCATCGTAAAAGCCCGGTTCCGGAAAAGATTCGCCTTCCGGCCAGCCAACCGAAATCACCTGCTGGTCTTCTTCGCTGCGGACAATTATATAAGATGTATGCTCTGAAGCCGCCCATTCCTTAAGCACATAATGCAGGGCAGCGTAATCTCTGGTCAGCAAATAAGGCGCAATCGCCGTGGCATAACTTTTGCCTATGTTCGCAAGATACTGCTGATTCTGAGTTTCCAGATAATAACCCGCCAAATAAATGCTGTTGCCAATCAAGGCGCACAAGACCAAAAAGCTAACCAGGAAACTGGCTAACAGTATACGGGCCCGCAGCGAACGAAAAAACTGGCGGATCATGGGGCTTCTGCTCTCTCTTCCTCTTCCATCGCGTCCATGGTCAGGATAGCGTATGGTTGTATGGCTCGCAAATCTTTTTCGGTAATCTGGACATAGCCCATATATTGGGTTTCCATGAAGAACTGCCGCCCGCCCGGAGTGTCCGGAAAACGCTCAAATACTCTCCTGATCTGCCTGATTTCATCTTCGCCCAGCCGCTTCAACGCCAGAGTCATCAAATGCGGCAGGCTTTTGCCCCAGGGCATGGCTTTCAGTTTTTCGCGGACATCCGGCAGCATCTGTTTTAACGGCGGATAACCCGTCACCGCCGCATCCGCCATGCCCAACGCAACCGCCATCATAGCTGCCGCATGACTAGGATACTCCACGTGGGTATAATCCATACCCTGCCGCATTCCCATTTCTTCCAGGAGTTTAACGCCCGCAATGGTAAAAATTGCCATCCTGTCAGGAAAAGCAATTTTTCTCCCGCGCAAGGCAAAAACTGTTGCAAAGTTCTGATCAGAACGCACCGCGAAAATAATATCAACCTCATCCCGGTAGCGCACCAGCGGCACAAAATCATGTTGCAGACAAATTGCGCCAAAATGCGGAGGGGTAATCACGATATCAAAGCGCCCGTTCAGAGAATCGCGCAGGAATTCGGCATGGTCGACGGAAGAAAGCAGCATGACCGGGCGATTGAGCGCAGTTTCCAGATAGTTGCGTAACGGTTGGTGCGCCATGAACAAGCTCATGGGGGAATTGAAGGGAACAATGCCTATCCGCAAAACGTCCGTTTTCGGCGCAGCTTCCGCCGTCATGACCGCAGAGAAGAGGAACACGAAAAAGAAGAGCGTCTTTGCGAAAGAAAAAAACCGGTCAGCCATGCGCGGGTTGAGAAAAATCCATAGTCATAATACCCATGCTCTAAATATCCATGCAGAGGAGGAAGATGCTATTACAACTGTAGTTGTCGTGTAAACTGCATTTATAACTTTCGTTATAGTACCACAATTCAAAAAGAATGAATATTAATGCCGCGCTGAACTTCTCACAGTAGACGTAAAGAAGCCCTGTCCGCATGGTATGGCGACCGTCAAATGCCTTTGTGATTTTTTTGGGAAGTTTGTTACCGTTTGCGGGAAAACAACATGCCCCTGTATGTTTTGTCATAAATCATGCAGGATGCAGCCTCAATGCAGCGTCCGCTTTCCCACTTCCTGCCGCATCACAAAATCATTGCCCGCCGGAGAGCTATGGCGACATACCATCCGCCAGCCATATGCCCCTCTCATAAATACATGAGTAACGCGAAAAACTCCGCTGGCCTCCTGGGCAGAATGCAGTTCCTCAAGCAGATGATGCACAGCAATCAGAGAACCGCGCCAATAAGAAACGCGGCGAAAATGAAGCTGGAGTTTCGCCTGCCCACCCATAATCTCCCGCCAACTCTCCCGGATGCCTTCCAGACTGCTCAGTAATGTTCCATTCGGATGCAGGCACAGGACTTCTTCTTCTTCCGTCCAAACGGCAAGCAAGTCGCTCAGGTTCCCATGATTGACCGCTTTGTAGAAAGCGATTTCAGCATCTTCCGGCGTGGCAAAAATTGGTGTTTGCATAATTTTTCTTCAAACAAGCTGGGTTTGGCAAACGCTCAACACCTGCTCAGGCGAGAGTTGTCTTAGGCAGTCCAAATGTCCCAATGGACATTTGCGCTTGAAGCAGGGGCTGCACTCAAGATTCAGGCGCGCAACCTCGGCTTTGCTGGCCAGCGGCGGCGTGAAAGCAGGAGAAGAAGAGCCGAACAGGGCGACCAGCGGACGATCAAGCGCGGCGGCAATATGCATCAAGCCGGAATCATTACAGACAACAAGGCGGGAAAGCGCAATCAGGTCAATTGCCTGCTCAAGCCTTGTCGCGCCGCAGAGATTGCGGCAGTTTACACACTCGCTCTCCGGCAACAACGCCAGAATGGCTTCAGCCAGAATTTTATCCCTGCCGGAACCCATAAACCAGATACACGCGCCATCTTTGCTCAAGGCCAGCGCAAGGGTGGCAAAATGTTCTATCGGCCAGCGCTTGGCGGGTCCGTATTCAGCGCCGGGGCAAAATATGATCGGCGCTTCTGCACTCCCGTTTTCTTCCAGACCCAGGTCGCGCAGGGTCGTCCGCTGCTGCTCAGGCGTAGAGATTAGGCGTGGAAAGGGAATTGGACGCCGCAGGGGCGCTCCCGGTTCCTCTGCCAGTTGCGCGAAACGCTCAACCATGCGCGGCAAAACGCCTTTATCCAGAACATGCCGCACATTTAGCAGACCATAGCGCGCTTCGCCGGTAAACCCGACGCGGCGGGGAATCCCGGCAAAAAACGGAATGAGCGCCGCCTTGAAAGAATTAGGGAGAACGTAAGCGCGACTATAGCCTTGTAACCGACGCGCCAGAGAAAAACGACGGGAAAGCGCCATCTCGCCATGTTTGAATGGCGAAAGATGAACATGCCCAACTTCCGGCATTCGGGTAAACACAGGCGCAACCCAGGCAGGCGATAGCGCGTCAATTTCCATCCCCGGACTCGCCTCTTGCAAACGCGCAAGAAGCGGCTCCGCCATAATGGTGTCTCCCACCCAGGCCGGCGCGACAATCAGCGCCCGCTCCATCATGGTCGCACGCTCAAATGAAGGCCAACCAATCGTTGTGGCTCGCGGCGCGTCCGTGTACCACGTCGAAATAGCGTTCCTGCAATAGTTGCGTAACCGGGCCGCGTCCGCCGGAACCGATCTTGCGATCATCCACTTCCCGGATGGGCGTGACCTCCGCTGCCGTGCCGGTAAAAAACACTTCGTCCGCGCAATACACTTCGTCGCGGGTTATCCGCTTTTCCTTCACCTCGATGCCAAGCTCACGCGCAAGCTGCATGACTGTATCACGGGTGATCCCCTCCAGGCAGGCGGTAAGTTCGGGCGTATACAGCCGCCCTTCTTTCACGAGAAATATGTTTTC
Organism: Betaproteobacteria bacterium; assembly: GCA_009777925.1. GTDB lineage: Bacteria > Pseudomonadota > Gammaproteobacteria > Burkholderiales > Rhodocyclaceae > Azovibrio. Next base: position 15,530 of record WRKX01000002.1, read on the forward strand.
CCCGGAACCCTCGGCGATGTAGCCTTCCGTGTCCAGCAAAAGCGCCTCGTCGTAACCCGCGTTCGTTGCCTCATTGTTGGCAAGAATGGAATTGACGTAAGGGCCGGAAGCCTTGGCGCGCACCATTGTGATGTTGACATGGTGGCGGGTAAAACTGGAAACCTTGACCCGTATTCCTCCCGCCATCGCTTCTTCACCCAGATAAGCGCCCCACGGCCAGGCAGCAACGGCGACATGAACCTTCGCCCCCTTGGTTGACAACCCCATCTTTTCCGAACCGTAAAAAGCAAGCGGTCGGATATAGGCAGATTCCAGAGAATTCGCGCGCACGACTTCTTTGTGCGCTTCGTTAATGACATCCTGCCCAAACGGCAGAACCATCTGGCAAATATGCGCGGAATTAAAGAGACGCTTTGTATGCTCGCGTAGACGGAAAATAGCCGTCCCCGAATCACCCTTGTAGGCGCGCACCCCTTCAAATACTCCCATCCCGTAGTGAAGCGAATGGGTCAGAAAATGGAGCTTCGCCTCCCGCCAGGGAACCAACTCGCCATCAAACCAGATGTAGCCATCACGATCCGCCATGGACATATTTTTCTCCTGTTTAGCGCCGCCGAGCATGAAAGTCTCATTTTAGCACCAGCCGGGGCTTTCTGGCAGAAGTGAAACGCCGGTCATTATCGTGTTTCACGTGAAACTCAATGAGACCCATCGCGCAGAATATTTAATAATGTTTACAATGGCAAACCATGCAAACACATACCTTCCATGTCGAGTTGACGCCGCATCCTGATTCTCCCACGCCTGAAGCTCTGCAGATCACCGTTGAAGGAGAACGCCAGACGGAAGCACTCAACCTCTGCTATATGTTAACAGGCGATTGCTCAGGTTTTGCGTTTCCCGATACAAATCATCCCGCGCCGCCGGATCGTCTGTGGACGCGTAGCTGTTGCGAACTCTTCTGGCGCGAAAGAGGCGCTGCCGCCTACCGGGAATACAATTTTTCCCCTTCCATGCAATGGGCAGCCTATACATTTACCGCTTATCGAACGCGAGAGGAAAATATCCTGCCGTCTCCGCCGCAACGCATGAACTGGACACGCGACGAGTCACGTCTGTTCTTGCAAGTCGAAATTGCGGTTTCTCCCAACCCATTACAACTTGCTTTCGCCGTCGTCCTGAAACGCACAAGCGGCGAGAGCATTTACTATGCTCTTCGTCATCCGCCGGGTTCTCCTGATTTTCACCACCCGGATAATTTTGCCCTGAGTTCACCATGATCCTGTTTGGCCTTGACCGTTTTCTTGCTGATTCCAGATTGCGCCAACCGCTTGCGGGCAGACGCATTGCCCTGCTTGCCAATCCCGCTTCAGTCACCCATGAACTTACACATGCTCTGGATGCGCTGGCCGCGCTTCCCGACATTCAGCTAACTGCCGCCTTCGGGCCACAACATGGAAGCAAGGGCGATAAACAGGACAACATGGTGGAATCGGCAAATTTCACCGATTCCCGCCTTGGGATTCCGGTCTTCAGTCTGTACGGCGAAACTCGCCGCCTGACTGAGGCCATGCTGGAAACTTTCGATGTGTTGCTCGTCGACTTGCAGGATTTGGGTTGCCGGATTTATACCTTCATTACCACCCTTCGTTATGTGCTGGAAGATTGCGCGGCGCGAAAAAAATCCGTCTGGATTCTGGATCGCCCCAATCCGGCGGGACGGCCAATTGAGGGCTTGAAGCTCAAAGCCGGCTGGGAGAGTTTTGTCGGCGCAGGCCCCATGCCAATGCGCCACGGTCTGACCCTGGGGGAACTTGCCTGTTGGTTCGTCGCCCGCCTGCATCTCGATGTGGAATATCGTATCATTCCCATGCAAGGCTGGAAGGCAGATGATTCCCCGGGCTTTGGCTGGCCATTGCTGGAACGCGCCTGGGTTAATCCCAGCCCTAACGCGGCTAATCTTTCAATGGCGCGCGCTTATGCGGGAACGGTGCTGCTTGAGGGGACAACTCTTTCCGAAGGCAGAGGCATAACCCGCCCTCTGGAATTGTTCGGCGCGCCGGATGTGGACGTCTGCCTGCTTCGCGCGGAAATGGAAAAACTCGCCCCTCTCTGGCTCCAGGGCTGTCGTTTGCGCGAAATCTGGTTCGAGCCTACCTTTCACAAACATGTCGGAAAACTGTGTCATGGTATCCAGTTTCACGTGGAACATCCTCACTACGCCCACGAACGTTTCCGTCCCTGGCGTTTGCTCGCGCTCGTCTTTAAAACCATTCGCCGCCTATATCCCGATTATCCGCTCTGGCGTGATTTTGCCTATGAATATGAATTTGAGCGTCTTCCCATTGATCTCATCAACGGTAGTCCCCTGCTCCGCCAATGGGTAGACGATCCGGCGGCAAGGCCGGACGATCTGGACGAGATAGCCCGGATAGATGAAAAAGAATGGGAAAGCGAGCGAAGGGAGTTTCTGCTTTACTCCTGACCCATCTTCTTCACCCTTGAACTTGCAACGTTTAAATCCGCCAGAAACGCGCTCGCGCTGGTATCATAGCGAGCTGGGAAAAATGGCGGCCAAACGCCCTCCGTTCCTTCCACCACATTCTAAACATAGAGGACATCATGATCATTCTGCAAAGCCCAAGGGATGCTCTGCTAAACCCGCTGCAATCGGTATCCGGCATCGTAGAAAGACGCCACACCCTGCCCATTCTTTCCAACGTGTTGTTGGAAAAAGAGGGCGACAAACTGACTCTGGTTGCGACCGACATCGAAGTTCAAATCACGACGATAAGTGAAAAAATAGGCGGCGACAACGATGGCTCGGTCACAGTTGCCGCAAAAAAATTGCAGGATATTCTCCGTTCCCTCCCGGAATCGGCGCAAATTACCCTGGATCTGGAAGAAAAACGCCTGCTCCTGAAAGCGGGAAGAAGCCGCTTCTCCCTGCAAACCTTACCCTCGAAAGATTTTCCGCGCATGAGTATTGCCGGCGGGGAAGAAAAAACTTTCACCGTCACGCAGAAAAATTTTCGCCAGTTGATCGGCAAGACCCAGTACGCAATGGCAGCCCAGGATGTCCGCTACTACCTGAACGGTCTTATGCTGCTGATAAACGGCAGGGAGCTCTGTTGCGTTGCAACCGATAGTCACCGCCTTGCTTACAACAGCATGGCTATCGAAACCGATTTCCCCAAACAGGAAATGATTCTGCCGCGCAAGACTGTGCTGGAACTGAATCACCTCCTTGCGGATAACGACGAACCGCTGAAAATCAGTGGCGGCAGCAACCAGATTCGCTTTGAATTCGGCAACACCGTACTTATTTCCAAGCTGATTGACGGCAAGTTCCCCGATTACGAGCGAGTCATCCCTAACAATCTGGCCAATCACATGTTTGCGGATCGGCAAACATTGCATACGGCCATGTCCCGTGCCGCCATTCTGACCAATGAAAAATTCCGAGGCGCGCGAATCTTCCTTGAAAACAACACGCTGAAAATTGTCGCCGCCAACGCCGAGCAGGAAGAAGCGCAGGAAGAAATCGAAGTGGAATATAGCGGCGCTCCGCTTGATGTCGGCTTCAACGTGACCTACCTTCTGGATGTGTTCAACAATCTGTCCGGCGAAAAAATCTGTTGGAGTTTTAACGACGCGACTTCCAGCGCCCTGATTACCGTGCCGGACAATGAGCGCTTCAAATATGTGGTGATGCCGATGCGTATCTGAGCAGGCTTGCGAATTTTTGAACACCAAAATTAGAAATCTCCGGCCTTAAGGCCGGGGGTGACTCAATCTATTAATTTAAAACAGGACATATCCATGACCAAGATTTCGCGCACCCCGGCTTACGACGAATCCAGCATCCAGCAACTTGAAGGTCTGGAAGCCGTGCGCAAACGCCCCGGCATGTACATTGGCGACACTTCCGATGGCACAGGCTTGCACCATATGGTTTTCGAGGTTGTGGACAACGCCATTGATGAAGCGCTTGCGGGGCATTGCGACGACATCGTGGTGACCATTCACGCGGACAATTCCATTTCCGTCACCGACAATGGCCGCGGCATTCCCGTCGGCGTCAAGCTTGACGACAAACATGAGCCCAAACGGAGCGCGGCAGAAATAGTAATGTGCGTCCTGCATGCGGGCGGCAAGTTCAACCAGAATTCCTACAAGGTTTCCGGCGGCCTGCATGGCGTCGGCGTTTCCTGCGTCAATGCCCTTTCAAAATGGCTGCGTCTTACCATTCGTCGGGATGGCAAAAAACATTTCCTGGAATTCAACCGGGGGCAGGCTATTGAGCGCATCATCACAACGGAAAATGGCATAGCTGTTTCTCCGATGAAAATTGTGGGCGAAAGCCATTTCACCGGCACAGAAGTGCATTTCCTTGCGGATGAGGAGATTTTTGGCACAATTGAATATCATTATGACATTCTCGCCAAACGCCTGCGGGAACTTTCCTTCCTTAACAATGGGGTGCGGGTTCGCCTTATTGATCAACGTAGCGACAAGGAAGAAGATTTTGCCTTTTCCGGTGGGGTCAAAGGCTTTGTCGAATACATCAATCGCAGCAAAACCGCGCTTAATCCTAACGTTTTCTATTCCATCGGCGAATCCATCCTTCCCGGCGGCGAAGCTATAAACGTTGAAGTAGCAATGCAATGGAATGACAGCTACCAGGAGCAAACGCTTTGCTTTACCAATAACATTCCCCAAGCGGATGGCGGCACTCACTTGACTGGGCTACGCGCCGCGATGACCAGAGTCATCAATAAATATATCGAAGAAAACGAGATTGCCAAAAAAGCCAAGGTAGAAATCACCGGTGATGATATGCGGGAAGGTCTGGCCTGTGTGCTTTCAATCAAGATGCCTGATCCGAAATTCTCAAGCCAGACCAAGATGAAGCTGGTCTCAAGCGAAGCCCGCCCGGCGGTGGAAGAAGTGGTTGCGGCAAAGCTCTCCGAGTATCTGCTGGAAAAACCGCAGGACGCCAAAATTATTTGCGGCAAGATCGTGGATGCTGCGCGCGCCAGGGATGCCGCCAGGCGTGCGCGGGAAATGACGCGGCGCAAGGGCATTCTCGATGGTTTAGGGATGCCCGGCAAGCTGGCCGACTGCCAGGAAAAAAATCCCGCGCTATGCGAGCTTTATCTTGTTGAGGGCGATTCCGCTGGCGGTTCCGCCAAACAGGGACGTGACCGTAAATTTCAGGCTATTTTGCCGTTGAAGGGCAAGATTCTGAATGTGGAAAAAGCGCGTTTTGACAAAATGCTTTCTTCGCAAGAGGTGGTTACCCTTATTACCGCCCTAGGTACCGGCATTGGCAAAGATGAGTACAAACCGGAAAAACTTCGCTATCACCGAGTCATAATCATGACCGATGCTGACGTAGATGGCGCGCATATTCGGACTTTGCTGCTTACTTTCTTCTACCGGCAGATGCCGGAACTGATCGAAGGCGGCCATATTTATATTGCCCAACCGCCACTCTATAAGGTCAAGCACGGCAAAACCGAGCGTTATTTGAAGGACGATCACGAATATAACCAGTTCCTGCTTAACATGGCAATGACGGAAGCTATCCTTGTCCCCAGGGCAGGCGCGGAACCTATCGGCGGCGAAGCGCTGGAATCGCTTGCCCGTTCCTGGCTCCTTACCCAAGCCGTTATTGAGCGTCTTTCCCACTACATCAATCCGGATGTGCTGCATACAATTGTCGCGCAGCATATTGCCCTCGATCTTTCCAGCGCGGCAGCGGCACAAGAGAGCGCAGAGCAAATTGCCAGATTTATCCGTCCTGGCATTCATATTTCCGCCGTCTATAACGAAAAGCGGGAAATATGGCAGATTCGCACTGAACGTTTGCGCCACGGCAATGTCAGAATCGGCCTGATTGATGAAGAATTCCTGTGTTCCGGCGACTATGCCCAATTGCTCGCTACTAGCGAGATGCTCGCCGGTCTCTTTGGCGAAGGCGCCTATATAGCGCGTGGCGAAAAGAAACATCCGGTCAAGTGGTTTGCCGAAGCCATGAACTGGCTCTTGAACGAAGTTGAGCGCGGCATTAGCAAACAGCGTTACAAAGGCTTGGGGGAAATGAACCCTGAGCAGCTTTGGCAAACCACCATGAATCCTGAGGTACGACGGCTGTTGAAAGTAAATATTGAAGATGCCATTGGCGCGGACGCCATTTTTACAACCCTGATGGGCGAACTGGTAGAGCCGCGGCGGGAATTCATCGAATCAAACGCAATATATGCGATGAACATTGACATCTGATATTCTCAAGCGTGTGAAAAAGCTGTGCGCCGGGGGTGAATGAATTGTGGACAAGTCGAAAAAAAGCAGAACATACATAATTTGTCCAGATTTCATCCCCAGACAGGCAACGCTTTTTCCACGCTAATAATTCAAGCATAACTAATTGATTTACAAATGTTTTATATGATTATCCCCATACTTGCCAGCGACTTCTTTATTGTATTTGTTTTTATATAAATAAAAATAATAACAACTACACCTCCGGCAGCGGCGCGAACAATGCTTCTAAATCGGAAGAGTCAAATTTGACATGTTTATCGGTTTGTTCGGAAAGAATGCCGGCGGCAAGATCGGCCTTTTGTTCCTGGAGAGCAATGATTTTCTCCTCGATACTGTTGGCAACGATCAATTTGTAGACGAAGACCGGCTTATCCTGCCCTATGCGGTGCGCCCGGTCTGTTGCCTGATTTTCTACCGCCGGATTCCACCAGGGATCATAATGAATTACCGTATCCGCCGCTGTCAGATTAAGGCCGACTCCGCCCGCTTTCAGGCTAATCAAAAAGATGGGAACTTTTCCGCTCTGAAAGGTATGCACCGGTGTTTCCCGGTCCTTGCTTGTGCCGGTCAAAATGGTATACGAAAGATTGGCGTGCTCCAGTTCCTGGCGGATCAGGTCCAACATGGCGGTAAATTGGGAAAAGAGAAGAATGCGGCGTCCTTCTGCCACCATTTCCGGTAACATGTCCATCAACAGGTTGAGCTTGGCTTTCTCCCGTATTTTTCGGGCGGCGATGGATTTGACCAGGCGCGGGTCGCAACAGACCTGGCGCAGCTTCAGGAGCGCGTCGAGAATGACAATCTGGCTGCGGGTAAACCCGTGTTGGGCGATTTCCAGGCGTACCCGTTTGTCCATTGCGGCGCGCACGGCTTCATAAAGGTCGCGTTGCCCGCCGGAAAGTTCAATTCTTCTTATAATGATGGTCTTTTCCGGTAATTCTTTTGCCACTTCATCTTTTTTGCGGCGCAGGATAAAGGGATGAATACGGCGGGCAAGTAAATCTCGCCGCAGGAGATCGCCCTGCTTCTCGATCGGGTTTCTCCATAAACGAACAAAGTTTTTATGGTCGCCCAAAAAACCGGGGAGAAGAAAATCAAACTGCGTCCAAATTTCGCCAAGGTGATTTTCCAAAGGCGTTCCGGTAAGACAAAGGCGATGGCGGGCGCGCAACTGGCGCACAATGGCGGCGCTTTTGCTACGCGCATTTTTTATCATCTGCGCTTCGTCCAGCACCAGTAAATGATATTCGTACTTGATGAGCCTCGCGCTGTCACGCCAGAGAAGCGGATAAGTTGTCAGTACGACATCGTACTCAGGAATACGCTCAAACATAGTGTCCCGCTCCTGGCCATGCAGGCTCAAGATATGCAAATCCGGCGCAAAGGATGAAGCCTCGTTTTTCCAGTTAAAAATGAGCGAAGTGGGAAGAATGATCAGGGCAGGCAGGGTCAGCCGTCCGGCTTCTTTTTCCAGAAGAAGATGAGCAAGCGTTTGCGCGGTCTTCCCCAAGCCCATGTCGTCGGCGAGAATGCCGGAGAGCTTGTGTTCACGCAGATATTGCAGCCAGGCCAGCCCCTGGCGTTGATAATCGCGCAATTCCAGTTTTATGCCGCGCGGCGGAGCGATTTCTTTGACTCCGTGGGAATTCTGCAGGCGTTCCGCAAGAGCAAAGATCGAATCATCACCGCGAAACTGCCAGCGGCTGGTGTCTCTGAATGAATCAAGGCGGGTGGCGTCAAAGCGGGACAGGCGCAAGGTCGTCTCCCCTTCACGGTAGCCGTCGAAAAGATCAATAAGCAGGCGAAGCAGTGGCTTGATCCGTTCCGCCTTTACTTTTAGCCGTCGTCCATCATCTGTAAACAGGGCGACAATTTCGGCGTCGGGAATATCCGCAAGTTGCAGAGCGTCCAGCCAGCGCGGCTCACGCCGGAGCAGGTTGGAGAGCATCGGTGCTAGCGGCAGGCGCTCGCCCGCGACAAAGACGCCCATGTCCAGGCCAAGCCAACTGTTTTTTTCCGCATGTAATTCCGCGTCCCATTGTTCGATTTTATGATAAAAATGGCGAAAATCCGGAGCGTGCCAGACCTGCCAGCCCGCGTTTTGCAGGCGCTTGATTCCTTCTGCCATGAAGTTATCCCAGGCGGCTTCGCTTGCCAGACCGTACATTTTGCGCGGACGGCGACCGAGAACTTGCAGGAGATGCGCGGGAATGGGTTCCAGGCCAGTTTCCACAAGGGCGGCCAGCAATTCCTGCTCTTCCCTGGCGCGGCGCTTGATTCGAGCCAGACTGCCGTCAGGCAGAGCGGCGAACGCGCGGGTGTCGTCGCTGGCAAGCACCGCTTCCCCGTAACAAAAGAATGGCGCCGCATAATCAAACAATGTGGCGGTAGCGGTTTTGTAATTGCGCCAGGAAGACATTTCCCGGATGTCCAGCGAAGCCAGATGAAGGAGACCGCGTGGCATGGCTTCAATTTCCTGTCCCGATTCAGGTACGGAAGCTATGGCTGGTTCAGGCGTAGATGAGAGGTTTTCTTCTTCCGGGTCGAAAGAAGAAGAAAACAATGGGGAAACCGGTATAGCCAGCGCCTGTAATGCCGCCAGAGTTTCCGCCGTCAGGGCAAGCGACAGGGGGCCAAGCCAGCCTTCCTGCCAGTCGAGATACCAGGGCGGCCATATTTTGAGGATGGCGGTTGCGGGAGGGTTTGCCTGAATCAGCGGTTGCCGCTGCCCATCCTTTTCATGCCAGATAATTTCCCCTTTCCGGGGCAAGCCTTCATTCAAGGTGACCGGAGGTATGCCGGTAAACAATCTTCCGGTAGCCAGCATGGGGCGCAGCAGGGCGCTGAGGTCAGCCTTTTGGGTTGGGGAAAGATTGAAAGAGGCGCGAACCGCGCCTGTTTTGTCCGGCACGGCAAGGGGCGTATCCAACAAATGATCAAGCAAAAAAACATTGTGGATGCCGTTTTCGTTCGGCAGGCAGGGAAGCGTCAGTAATTGATTCAGGACAGGGAGATCGTCTTCCTGCACAAAACGGGGCGGATGGCTTAATACCCGTTCGCCTGCCGCCCATGCTCTTGCCTCATGGATATCTGCGCCTTTCAACAGGGCAATGCGCGCACTGGCGAGCGTGTTGTGTTTCAGCCATTCCAAGCGATAAAAGATGCGCGTTTTGGTGACGCTTTTTGGCCGTTTTTCAATTGCCAGACTGAAATGCTTCAAGTCGGTCAGCCAGGAAAGCGTGCCGGATGACATTGCACGCTCAGGGGGAATGACTAGCTTGTGAGCCGCCCCGGCTTCCCGGTTGGCGCTACCATGAATGGCAGGGCTTTTGCGAGACGCGCGTTCGGAATCTCGCTTTGTCATTGCTTACCGGGAAAGATAAAAGATGGCAAGCAACGTTAGAGTCAACGCGCCGTTTATGCAGAGGAGGAAAGCAAGCCATTTCTGTCGCGCGGCGAGACGGGTGAGTTTTTCCTCCAGAAGGGCGTGCGGATTTTTTTCCGGTTTGGCGAGTGTTTGGTGCAGAAGTCTGGGTAGTTGCGGCAATTCCCGCGCCCAGCGCGGCGCTTCTTCCCGGATGCTTTTCAGCACTCCCCGCCAGCCAATCTGTTCGCTCATCCAGCGTTCCAGAAAAGGTTTGGCGGTTTGCCACAAATCCAACTCAGGATCAAGTTGCCGCCCTAATCCTTCGATATTGAGAAGGGTTTTTTGCAGCATGACCAGTTGTGGCTGAATTTCCACATCAAACTGGCGACAGGTCTGGAAAAGGCGAAAGAGCAGCTTGCCGAAAGAAATATCCTTTAACGGGCGGGCGAAAATCGGTTCACACACGGCGCGAATGCTTGCCTCGAACTCGTCAATATGGGTATCGGCGGGAACCCAGCCGGATTCGACATGGTTTTTTGCCACGGTTCTATAGTCGCGGCGGAAAAAAGCAAGAAAGTTTCGCGCCAGATAATTTTTGTCGTGTTCGGTGAGGGCGCTGACGATACCGAAGTCCAGCGCGATATAACACCCGTCCTCGCGGACGAAGATATTGCCCGGATGCATGTCGGCATGGAAAAAACCGTCGCGGAAAACCTGGGTAAAAAATATTTCTACACCTGTTGCGGCCAGACGGGACAAATCCACGCCCTGCTCGCGCAAGGCTTCAGTTTTTGAAATCGGAATGCCGCGCATCCGCTCCATAACCATTACGGTCGGAGTACACCATTCCCAATAAACCTCCGGGATGAGGAGCAAGTCGGAATCCGCAAAATTGCGCTTAAGTTGCGAACAATTGGCGGCTTCCCGCATCAAATCCAGTTCAAAGCGCAGATATTTGGCAAATTCCGCAACGATTTGCCGGGCTTTCAGGCGTCTGGCGTCGCGCAGGATTTTTTCCAGCAGCGTTGCCGCCGTATCCATCAAGGCGAGATCGTGCTCGATAACCCGTTCGATATCCGGGCGGAGAATCTTGACCGCTGCCTCACGCCCATCCGGCAGGCGGGCGAAATGCACTTGTGCGACCGAGGCCGAAGCGACTGGTTTTTCCTCGAATTGGGCGAAGACCTCATGCGCGGGGCGACCATAGGCGCGGGAAATTTCAGCCAGCGCCAATTCCGAAGCGAATGGCGGAACCTGATCTTGCAGGAGGGAGAGTTCATCGGCAATGTCCTGCGGCAGCAGGTCACGGCGGGTGGAAAGAGCCTGCCCGAATTTCACGAAAATAGGCCCCAGGCGCTCCAGTGCGTTTTTGAGGCGCAGGGCGCGCGGTCGGGAAAGATCGCGCCAGAAACAGAATGTATTTAAACAACGAGCGATTCCGGGATGGGCGATGGCGAGCACCATCTGATCCAGCCCATAGCGGTTGGCGACAAACAGAATTTTCAGGAGGCGAAAGAAACGCATAGATCAGGGATCGGAAGACAGGGATCAGGTATCAGACAAACCCCTCTGATGCCTGAACCATGGAGCGGTTTTGTTCAAAGGCTTACATTTTACGTAACCCTCTCCCGGCCTGATTTGCGGACAGCAATCTCCTCTCCCGCAAGCGGGAGAGGGAACGACATTGCCATCTGTAAGACCTCCCCTCTCCCACTTGTCGGAGAGGGGTCGGGGGAGAGGGCTGACCGTGCTGAGATTGCTTTCAGCCTGGAGAAAAAGTGTACGCACTTAAATCAAAACCGCCCTAAGCGCTACCGCAATTGCTCCAGCAGCAGGGCGAGAATTTTTTTTGCGCTCTCGGAATGGTCGACGCCGCCTTCCGCGGAAAGTACCTGAATGCGTGTCGTGTCGTCTGCCGCGCGCAGATAGATGCGATATTGCGCTGGTGAAAGCGTGTTTTTACTGCTGCCGCCCCAGGAGAAGAGGCGCGAAAACCAGCCTTGTTCTTTCTTCCTGCTGTCAATTTCTGCCGGGTCTACGTAACGGACAAAATAGAGGCCGCGGCTGCGGTCCCGATCTTCGACGGTGAACCCGACGCGATCCAAGGCGAGGCCAACCCGCCGCCAAGCGCGGTCAAAACGCTCTTCCACTTCCAGCAAACTACCGTCGTCGCCAGAGACCAGACGGGCGCGGTCTTCCACGCTGGCGCTGGCGATTGCCGCTTCGGCGCGACGCTCATCGCTGCCTAGGCGAATCATCAGGCGACGCAGCATTTCCGCTTCCAGCTCAGGGTCGGAAGCGGCAGGCTGCCAGCGGGTATCGTCTTTGGCGGAAGAAGTGTAGACCTCTTCCATGCGCCGGTTGCTGATAAAAATATCCGTTGTGTCCGGCGTTTCGCCCGGCTCAAAGCGGGTGCGGAATTTGTCCCGCTCGCTGCTGGAATAGAGCGCGTCAAATATGCGCCCGATGGTGTTGCGGATGAAATCGCTGGGGATGTTGGCGCGGTTTTCTGCCCAATCGGTTTCCATGATGCCCGCTTCCGGCGCTTCAATGGCGATAATGAAACCAAGCTCCTGCCAGAAATCCTTGACCGATTCCCACAGGCGATCCGGCGGCATTTTTGTGACCAGCCAGCGTTGATTGCCGGAGCGTTCGATACGCAGGTCTTCAATTTCCGGCAGGACGCTGGAATTTTGCGCCTGATCGGGGGCGCGCTCAGCGGAATATTCGGAGTAGGTTGCGCTGCCCCTGCCGGAAGAATCCGGCACGGTAAAGCGGTCATCGCGGGAGAGCTGGGTTAAATCCGGCGGAATTTCCAGCGTGGGAACCCGGCGGCTGGCGGATTTGTAATCAATTTTTTTTGTTTCCGGGATCATGCCGGCGCAGGCGGTAAGCGCGAGCGCAAGCAGTATCGCCAAAGGCGTGCGGAGGAAAATTCGCGCGCGGTTCTGACTCATATACCTTTCTCCTTTATTGGTTGGCGATTACGCCGGCCTGGCGCATGGCGGCGGCGACTTTGCGCTGCCCTTCTTCGCCGAGTCTGGTAAGCGGCAGGCGAATGCCATCCTGTATCAATCCCAGTTGCGCGACCGCCCATTTGACCGGGATGGGGCTGGTTTCGACGAACAGGTCGCGGTGCAGGCCGGCGAGACGGAAATGGATTTCCCGCGCGGTTTCGATATGCCCGGTGCGCATGGCGGCGCACATTTTATGCATCAGGTAGGGCGCGACATTGGCGGTCACGGAAATGACTCCGTGATAACCCAGAAACAGACTGGTAAGCGCGGTCGCGTCGTCGCCGCTGTACAGGGCGAACGAGCGTTCAAGGGCGCTGACCTGCTCGACCAGATCGCTGGCGCGGGCGATATTGCCGGTTGCATCCTTGATTCCAACCACATTGGGAATTTCCGCCAGGCGGAGCACGGTTTCGTTAGCCATGTCGGCGACGGTGCGTCCCGGCACGTTATAGAGGATCAGGTCAATGTTTACCTTTTCCGCAATGGTGGCGAAATGGCGGTAAATGCCTTCCTGGCCGGGCTTGTTGTAATAGGGAACGACGGACAGGGTCGCGTTCACGCCAGCGTTTTTGGCAAAACGGGAAAGCTCAATTGCCTCGGCGGTGGAATTTGCGCCGGTGCCGGCAATGACCGGAATGCGTTGATCTGCGTATTCCACGCACTTTTCGATCAGTTGGCGGTGTTCGTTGACATCTACGACCGGGGATTCGCCGGTGGTGCCGACAATGGCGATGCCGTCCGTCTTCTCCCGGACGTGGAAATCAACCAGGCGCTTTAACGCGGCAAAATCAAGCTCGCCAGCGGCGGACATGGGCGTGACAAGCGCGACGAGAGAACCGTAAATCATGTTGTTTCCAGGAGCGGCAGCAATAAAAATGTCCATTGTACCTGAATGCTGAAATACTGAAAGGGCGAAGAGAACAGAAAGACGGCGCAGCGTTTCATATACGCTGCGCCTGGACGTGGTGTGCCGGAATCAGGCTGAATTTTGCCAATGCGGTCAAGCGCATCCCTTGGGTTTGAATTTATTGCTGATTGTGCCGGAGCAAACCCAGGTGCCGTCTGGATTACGGGAAATAACCAACTGATTGCTTCCGGCGGTAGACAATACCGTGTGCGCTGAGTAGCCGAAGGTCGCGGTGATTGTAGCGGTGCTGCTTAACGGGTCTGATACCTGCGGCACGCCGGCATTGGCGGGGCAAGTTCCAAACGAGGCATGTTTAGGGTCTACGACCAGATTGGAACAGGCGTAGCCGATATGACAATCGTTTGCCCCTGTTCCCAGGGGGAAACGCCCTTCGCCAAGGCAAAGCTCCAGGGAGCTGCGGATATTGTTCATTTCGCCGTATACGCGCATAGCCTGGGTACGAGCGACGTAGTTCTGATACTGTGGAATGGCGATGGCGGCCAGGATGCCGATGATGGCAACCACAATCATCAGTTCGATAAGGGTAAAGCCAGACAAGGATGTTTTCATGGAAACGCGCTTTCTTGTTTTTAAAGGCACTTATACATTTGTATCAAGATCTATGCCAGAAAGGGCAACAGGCAGTTGGGCATAAGAAAAACCCCCGTAACCGGGGGTTTTAGGGAAAGTTGTGCAGCGCGTGAGTTACGCTACAGCGCCTATCCGATCAGGTGCAGCCCTTGGGCAGGTGCTTGGCTTGAATTCCAGTGCTACCGCAGACATAAGAGCCACTGCTTTGGCGTGCCATGTTCAAGGTAGTGCCGGTGAGCATGGTGTGCGCTGCATTGCCGAATGTCGTGGTGAGGATGGTGTTGGAACGCAGCGCATCAATTTGCGGTACGCCCATGTTGGGCGGGCAAGCCGTACCATCGTCCTGCCTGGTAGCACCTAATACTATCGTGGAACAGGTGTAGCCTAAAAAGCAGTTATTCACGGCGGCTGAATTCCCCAGGCCTGTGCGACCTTCGTTCAGGCAGACCTCTACACCTGTGCGAACAGTGTTCAGTTCGCCATATGCGCGAGTGACCTGAGTGCGAATGACGTAGTCCTGATACTGGGGAATAGCAATAGCGGCCAGAATACCAATAATGGCAACAACGATCATCAGTTCGATCAAAGTAAAGCCTTGTTGTTTCATGATAGTTTCCTTTCAGTTAGTTGAACAAAGAAGACAGGCTAATATCTTGCGAGTCTCTTCCGCAGATGATAAATCAAAAACCATGCCATGTCCTGAATAGAGGCGCAACAAGAAATGAATATTTTGTAAAAACCGGTAAATGGCCCGGCCAAGCCGGAGAAAACAGGAGGGCAAGAAGATATGATATTATACTGTTTGTTTGCCAATACCCTGTCTTGCCAGCAATGTTACTTTTTGGCACAGTTCTTACTGTGCCAGACTATGCAATCTTTCTGGCGCTATCTGCCTCATTCCTCTTCCCGATAACGGGCGCGTGGGTGCGCCTGATCATAAACCCGGCTCAAGTGCTGAAAATCAAGATGGGTATAAACCTGGGTAGAGGCAATGCTGCTGTGTCCCAGCATTTCCTGCACGGCGCGCAGGTCGCCGCTGGACTGAAGAAGATGGGAAGCAAAGGAATGGCGCAGAATGTGCGGATGCACCCGCCTGGCGCCGGTCAGATTAGAGAGCAACGCGCGCCGGGCAAGACGCAGCTCGATCATGCGAACCCCTAGGCGTTTGCCGCGCCGCCCGACAAAAAGCGCCGGCTCATCCGGGTTTGCCAGAGCGGCGCGAGCCTCTTTCCAGGCAGCGAGAGCCTGTCTTGCCTGCTCGCCAACCGGCACAATCCGGGTTTTGTCGCGCTTGCCCGTTACCCGGACTTCGCCCGTTTCCACCATCGTGGCAAGGTCAGTGAAATCAAGCGCGGCAAGTTCGGCAAGCCTTAAGCCGGAAGAATAAAAAAGCTCAAACATCGCCTGATCGCGTCGGCCCAGGCGCTCATCGTCTTCACCGGCTGCTCCTCCACCCGCGTCGAGAAGCGCCATACACGCTTCCACCGAAAGCGCGCCCGGCAGTTTGCGCGGAGATTTTGGCGGGCGCAGGTTAGCGCAAGGGTTATCCCGGCGCTTTTCCGTCTGTTGCAGATAACGAAAAAAACCGCGCCAGGCGGAAAGCAGGCGAGCAAGCGAGCGCCCTGACAGGCCACCGGCATGCAGATGCGCAATCTGGCGGCGGATAAACGCGGTATTGATAACGCACACATCAAGATTGTCCGCCGCGTCCAGCAGACGCTGCAAATCACGGGCGTAGTTTTTCGCGGTATTGGACGCCTGCCGACGCTGCGCGGTAAGCACGGCCAGCCAATCTTTTACCTTTGCGGCGTTCTCTATGGCAATACAGCCCTCTGCGGCAGCGGATGCTCTGACTGGAAGCATCATCCCCGCGCACCCCAACCTACAGACTGCGCTTCGTGAGAGGGGCGGAGGGAGAAGGTGGGCAACAAAACACGCATCAGGAAATAACCTCAAGCCGCCTTGAGGCAACGGGCAAGCGCGGCGGACACTATTTCAGCCATTCGTTGCAGATAAAGCGTTCCCATCCCGGCATAAAAACGTTCCGGCTCTTCGCTGCCCATCGCCAGGATGCCCCTGCCGCCGAATTCGCCGGGAACCCTGAGTTGGGTCAACGCCTGTGAGCGGATATGCCGGACTTCCTGCCCGAACAGGACGGGTACGGGCAGGTCATCCTTGCTGCCGCAGTAGGGTTTTTCCAGCTTTTCCAGAGTGCTGTCCAGAGATTCGCCAACGGCGACAAAACCCGGCGGACAACGCCTGCCAGGATTTGTGCGCCAGAGCAGGTCGACATGCGGCACGGCGAAATCCTCCCGCAGGTGCATCACCGTCAAATGCGTAACCGCCTCCGCTTTCTCCGCGCCCAAAAGGGCGAGGGTGAGACGCTGCATTTTTTCACTGATCGCGTCATTGTCTTCGCCATAGCCGGAAAGCTCCTGATATTTCCGTTCCAGTTTCCTGATTTGATCCCTGTATGTAATGATCTGTCGCTCAGTCAGGGAAATGGCGCGTCCCCCGTAAGGGTGGGGAACAAAAACCGCCGCCAGCCGGTCGGCGTATTGCTCGAAAAATTGCGTATTTGCCTCCAGATAACACATCACGCTTTCAGCGGAAAGCGCCTCGTTTTTTTTATCGCTCATCGAAATCTCCGCTCGGCAAAAGCTATCAGGTAATTATAGCGTAATGCGTAGTCGCCGGGATTGAAGGCGTCAATCATCGTAAGGACGAAGAGTTAATTCCAGTTCACGTTGAAAAGCAGCGGGATTGTCCGGCAGCGGAAGGGGTGAGGATCGCAAAATGGCGCGCAGAAGCGTATCGTCCAGAGCGGAATTGCCGCTGGATCGGATCAGGCGAGGCTGAGGGCTGAGGATAACCTCGCCTGTAGGTAGAAGCTGAACGCGGAATACCGCCTGCGGATTACCCGCAATATTGGGAAGCTGAACGACATTTGAGCGGATTTTTGCCTGAATTTTACCCACCCAGGCGTCTTCCGCGATTTTACGCCCGGCTGCCAAAGACTCGCGTTCAGCCTGGGCGAGAAGCTCGTTCTGGCGAATTTCGCGCAATTCCTCCTCCAGCGCCTTGCTAAAATCCGGCTTTTTGGGCACTGGCTCTTTGGGCGGCGCGGGTTTTGGCGCAGGCTCTTTTTTGGGTTCGTCGCGCTTTACGGCAATATCCGGTTTGGGTACGGGTTTGACTTCTTCCGGCGGCGGCGTGGGTATCGGCTTGATTTCTTCAGGTGGTGGCGTTGGCGCTACTTCCGGTTCCGGCAAGGGTTTGGGCGCAGGTGGTCGGGCAGCGGGGGTAGGGATGGCCGACCAAAGCTCAACTTCAACCGGGGCGTGTTCAGTACGCCATTGCAGCCCGAAAAAAAGCGCCAGCACAAGCAGGGAATGTACCGTCAGGGAAATAGCCAGCGCCGCTTTGCGCCCAGGTTCAGGAGTAGCGTTGTAATTCATGGAATCAAGCGGTCATTCATTGGCGCGTGGTTTCCAGTCCGACCCGTCCCGTAAAACCGGACGACTTGATGTTGTCCAGCGTCTGCAGGACTGTTTCATAGCGGGCGTTCTTGTCCGCCGCAATGAGCACAGGCCGGTCAGGATTGTTTTTAAGGTATGTCGTGAGTTCTTCCCGCCCAATCGGGCGGGCAGGTTCGCCAGCGCCGGAAAGCGTCAGGCTGCCCGCCGCGTTGACTTCTACCCGCAATGGGTCCTGCGGCGGAGCGTCAGCCTTTTCCACACTGGGCAGGTCAACGCTCCCTGTCTGCATCATGGGCGCGGCAACCATGAAAATGACGAGCAGCACGAGCATAACGTCAATATATGGAACGACGTTAATCTCGTTTTTCAGACGGCGGGGCGGGCGCGGCATGACAGCAACCTTAGCGCATCTGGCGCTGGAGAATGTTGGAAAACTCTTCCATGAAAGACTCGTAACGAGTGGAGAGCCGGTCAATGTCGTGCGAAAAACGATTGTAGGCAAGCACGGCGGGAATGGCGGCAAACAAACCGGCAGCCGTGGCGACCAGGGCTTCGGCAATGCCGGGCGCAACGGAAGCCAGGGTAGCATGCCCCACATTGCCCAGAGCGCGAAAGGCGTGCATGATGCCCCAGACTGTGCCGAAAAGGCCGATGTAAGGGGAGACGGAGCCTGCCGAAGCAAGAAAGGCAAGGTGTGCTTCAATCGCGTCCATTTCGCGCTGAAAAGTAGCGCGCATGGCGCGGCGAATGCCGTCTATCACGTCGCTGGCCTCCAGCCCCTTTTGTCCTTTCAGTTTGGTGAATTCGCTGAAACCCGCCTCAAAAATGCGCTCCATACTGCCCGCGTGGTAGCTGCGGTTGACGGCCTGATTGTACAGATTGGAAAGATTGCCGCCCGACCAGAAATCGCGCTCGAATTGTTCAGTCTTCTTGCGGGCGCTGCGTACCGCGAACCATTTGACGCAAATGTAGTAACAGGACATGAAGGAAATCCATACCAGAATGGCCATGACGATCTGCACGACGGCGCTGGCCTCCAGAATCAATTGCAGGATGGAAAGGTCTTGGGTCACGTTCATAGGGTGGCTTCCTCCGAGCGCGCCGCCAGTTTGGCGCGTAGCCAGTCAGGGATGGGGGCGCTTTTCATTTTTACAAGGTCTACACAGGCAATCTGCACTGTGCCATCTACCAGAATACAATCCTCTCGCCGGGCGCGCTGACGAAAGACAACCTGGGCGCGTCCCAGTTTTTCCACGCTTAGCTCAATGGACAGAAGATCATCCAGCCGTCCCGGCGCAAGATAATCAAGCCGGACATGCCTGACCACAAAAACAAGGCCATGCGAATCCAGCAACGCCTGCTGCCCCTGCCCGATGGCGCGCAGCCACTCGGTGCGGCAACGCTCGAAAAACCTTAGGTAACTGGCGTAATACACGACGCCGGCGGCATCCGTATCCTCGTAATAGACGCGGGTGGGCAGAATAAAATCAGGCATACATGGTCAGTCTTGATCCCGCGAGCGGGAGAGGGTGGAGGTCTTGCAGGCGGCAATGTTGTTCCCTCTCCCACTTGCGGGAGAGTGTGACCGAAAGCCGGGAGAGAGGGTGAAAACGTACATGCTTCAAGTTGCCCTGGCAGCGGCTCATAATCAACGGTTGCGCGTTCGCGGCAGGGCGCGCTCAATATTGGCCAGCCCCTCCAGCGCTTCCTGCAATTCCGCGGCATGACGCTGCGATTCCAGAAGGCGCATATACTGTTTTTCCAGTTGCGCATTCTGTCTGGCGGTTTGCCGCTCCAGACGCAACCGCTCATTATAGGAATCTGCCAGTATCTGGATGATCGGATAGAGGTAGTAACTGACTGAATCGCGGGCTTGCAGGAGATCGGCGAGCAAGGCGGCGGCGCGTCTGAGTTCCGCGTTTGGTTGCAGGGGATGGCCCAGTACCATCGCTAGGCGCAACTGGGTATCCGGCGAATTGCCGGATTGCAGCAGGCGCTTTTTTTCCTGCAACAACTCATTGGGCGAAAAGAAGGTAAGGGACTGGTAGTAGGAAAGCAGCGACCTGGGCGTGTTGCCGACCCGATCGACTTCGGCGGGCTTCCGGTTCTCATACCGCGCGTCATCGTCTGCGTCGTGAGGCGTGCTGGCGCAACCGGTCAGGAAAGAAGCCGCCAGAAGAAGCAAAAAAAGCAGGCGCGAAAGGAAAGAATTCATGGGGTGGTTTTGTTTATAGGTTCATAAGGCAGACTGACGCGGAAATGCGCGCCAGGCGATGTTTCCAATAATTGTATGTCGCCTTCCATGACTTGCGTCAATTCTTTCGCAATGGCAAGGTTGATTCTGTCTATGGGCGTGTTGTAGTCAGGATGTGGACGATCACGATAAAAGGGTTCAAAAATATGCGGCGCATCGCCTGGCAGGATGCCGGGCCCCTGATCGTGGCATTCCAGCACAAGCTTTTCCCCTTCCAGATTGGCCAGGAGTTTGATCTCGCTGCCTGCCGGCGCAAAATCAAGCGCGTTTCTAAAAAGATGACTCATCACACGCGCAATCTTTTCCACATCCAGCCATATTTCCGTTTCCGGCGGGCAGATCAGGTCGACGTGGACTTTTACCGCGACAAAACGGGGATGCTCATTCTGGCTTTCCACGACATAGGTGAACAACTCACGCAGTTTGACAGGCTGCTTCTCTACGCCTCGCCTGTCAAAAATACGCTCAATAATCATCTTCAGGTGATCCGTCTGCTTTTGCAGGCTGTCAAGATTGGCGCGCAGGATATGCACGACTTCGCGCTGGGAGTTGGACAGGGAGCCGGAAACTTCTTCCGCCAGAAAATCAACATTGTTTTTCAGGGCGGAAAGCGGCACTCTCAGTCCCTGCTCGGTGTACCGCAGGACGCTTTCCTGAAAACTGTCCAGTTCCCGCAGTCGCAGCAGCAGCCAGTGCAAACGGTTGCCCAGGCGCTGAATATCCAATGGCCCTGTGAGGGCGCTGTGGACGCCTGAATCGCCGCGACCAAATCTGGCGATGGAGTCCTCGATCTGGTGGAGAGGGTGTATCAGCCACCGGCCGATAAAAAACGCAATCAGAATTGCGCCAAGAAAAGATAACAGAAGCTGCAACTGGAAAAATACGCGTTGGCTTGAAAGATTGGAAGCCATCAGGCGATCCTGGTCATCTACCCATTGTTGCCCGAGCTGCCGCATTCTGGCCTGTAGTTCGGAAAGACGGGAGAAGGATGTGCCGATGAAGGCGGATTCTGTTTCGTTATCCAGGCTGTCAGTAAGGTTCTGGAGAGTAGCGCGCCATTCCGTCAGTAACTGGTCCAGTCCCTGAATATGCTCTTGTTGTTGCTCAAGGCGCTCGATCAGAAGAAGCGCCTGTTCCTGCACCGTGTCGAAGCTGGAACGAAAAGCTTCCTGCCGCACAAGCCGGTATTGCTGAATGTTGCGCTCCAGGTCAATGCCGCGTTCATCCAGACTTTGCAGCGTCGTGAAAAAGTCAAGCACCTGATGTCCGATATGCTGGTTTCGTTCCGTCAGGCGTTCCAGTTGCAGCCAGCCCTGCAGGACAGTGCCGCTCAGCAGAATAATAACAGCAGCAAATCCTGCAATGATGCCCTGTCGGGAAGAAAATTGGTATGCCATAAAACGAACTCCGATATGTAATTTCCGCCTGGAAGGAGTGGCAGAGCCATAGCAATAGTCTAATCTATTTCAGGCGGAAGCAAGAGGCGATAAAAGCGTCGCGCATTCTGCTTTTTCTATTCACGCGCCGACAGACTTCCGGTATCCTAGCCATTTTCCGCATTAGGCAGGAGTTGTGCGATGAAAACATTTGTTTGGTCTGATGAGTATAGCGTCGGGATCGCTGAAATTGATGAACAGCACAAAACCTTGTTCGTCATGATCGAAAAGCTGCATCAGGCCATCATGAAGCATGAAGGCAGCGCCGCCTGTAAAGTCATTCTTGCCGAGTTGGTAGACTATGCCCGCGTCCATTTTGCGCTGGAGCAGACCTTGATGCGCGTCGGCAAATACCCTGAGTATGAGGAACATTGTAGACTACATAAAGAATTGGTTGAGGAAGTAGAGGCGCTGCAACAAAAAATTGCCAGCGGACGCGCCGCGATCAGCTTTGAACTGCTGCAATTCCTGCGTACCTGGCTTAGCAAACATATTCTCTCCGAAGACATGAAGTATGGCGCTTTCTTCAAGCACGGACAATCCAGCCACGGCAATACAGTGAACGAATGGTCGGCAAGATCCCGCTCAGCCATGGAAAAACACAAGAAAAAATCTGCCTGGTGGAAATTCTGGTAGACATACATCGCGTTTTCGGAAAGCAATATGGAAAGTCGTGCGCACGCGCTGTTGGCTGGGTTGTTTACGTTGCTGCTGGGAGCGGCTGCCGTATTCTCCCTGTTCTGGTTCAGCGCTTCCAACAATCGTGATTTCCGGGAATTGCTCGTGGTTTCCCGGCAAAACATCAGCGGCCTTTCGCCCCAGGCGCGGGTCAGTTACCGTGGAATCGAGGTTGGCAGAGTGCTGGATATTCGACTCGACCCGCAGGATCGCCGCGATATTCTGATTCACGTACAGATAGATAAAAATCTGCCGCTTGGCGGGGATGCCAGCGCACGCCTTTCCTATCAAGGCATTACCGGCGTTGCGAGAATCATGCTGGAAGATAACGAAGACAGTGAAAACCTGCTGCCGGAAAGCATTTCCGGGCAGTTGCCGCGCATCCCGCTACGCGCCGGTTTGATGAACCAGCTCCAGGATGGTCTGCCGGAACTGCTTGGCGAAGCGCAGTCTTTTATGAAACAGGCTAATGCCCTCTTGAACGAGGAGAACCGTCGCAATCTGAGTTTTGCGCTGGCCCGGTTTGAATCGGCCAGCGCGCGGGCGGATCAGACACTCGGCTCAATGCAACAAATGCTTTCCGCCGAAAATGTTCGCGCCATGTCGGAAGCCATGCAGAAAATGCCGCTACTGGTGGAAGAAGCGCGGCAGATGGCGCAGCGTGTGGATAGTGTGGCAGCCCGGCTGGATAGCGCCCTGGGGCAGGGAAGCGATTGGAACGAAGGATTGGTACCACAATTTTCCAGAATGAGCCGTGAACTGACCGCAACCTCGCGGCAACTGGACCGGGTGCTGAAAATGCTGGAGCGCTCGCCGCAAAGCCTGCTTCTTGGCGCGCCGCCCGCGCGTCCCGGACCTGGCGAAGCCGGATTTACCGCGCCGGAAGAGCCATGAGTTTTTGTCTGCGCCTGTTTTTACCCTTGCTTTTGCTGTCGGCATGTTCCATAAGGCATGACCGGGCAGTGATTGACGGTTTTGATCTGGGCGCAGGGACGGCAGAGGTTCAGGCGATGGATGATTCTCGCCGCGCCTGGCGTTTCGAGGTGCGTTCCGGTTCCGATCTGGTGGATGAGGGCATGCGCTACCGCCTGGAATATCATAAGCCTGCTGGCGGAGCGCAGGTTTTAACTTATTCCCGTTCTCGCTGGGTTTCGCCGCCCGCTGAAATTTTGCGCCGCCACCTGAAGCATTATTTGTTCTGGCCGAATGACGCGGAGGACCGCTGCTATCTCGTCCTGAATCTGACGCGCTTTGAGCAGATTTTTTCCGCGCCGGAGCAAAGTTCCGGGGTGATTGCCCTGGAGGCACAAGTCTGGAATTCGGAGACAGGCCGCCTGGAAGACGAGGCCAGATTTTTCCGCGCCGTCACAGCATTGTCACCGGACGCGGCGGGCGGGGTGGCGGCATTGGCGGAGGGCGCGACGCGCCTGGCGGTGGATAACCTTTTGCCCTGGCGCGAGATGGGGAAAAAAGATCGGCAACGCGCCTGCTGGCAGAGCGTGCAGAAAGGCTGACAGAGCCGACAGGAACAGCCCCCGGAGAAAACCTCAAGGCTAAACGCGCTGGAATGCCCGATCAATCTCCTGCCGCAGGGCGGCATAGTCATACGTAACCGGAAATTGCGGGAATTCGCGCGCCACACTATCAGGCGGGCAGAACAGGACGCCGCCATCCGCCTCGCCCAGCATCGCGGTATCGTTGTAGGAGTCGCCTGCCGCCACAACCTTGAAATTCAGTTCCTTGAAACGCTTGACCGCTTCCCGTTTCTGGTCGGGCATCCGCAGCCGGTAGCCGGACACGAAGCCCTGCGCGTCCGTTTCCAGACTGTGACAGAAAAGGGTCGGCCAGCCTAGTTGCCGCATCAGCGGATGGGCAAATTCATAAAAGGTATCGGACAGGATCATGATCTGATAGCTTTCGCGCAGGCCATCGAGGAATTCCTGCGCCCCAGGCAGCGGCCCCATTGCGGCAATGGCTTTCTGAATGTCCGGCAACCCCAGGCCATGCTGGCGCAGGGTGGTCAGCCTAAAGCGCATCAGGGTGTCGTAATCCGGCTCGTCCCGGGTGGTTCGCCGCAATGCGGCAACCTTACTCTGGCGGGCGAACTCGATCCAGATTTCCGGTATCAGCACTCCTTCAAGGTCAAGACAAACAATACGCACGACAAGCCTTTCCAGTGAAAATATAAGCCCGGATTCTATCCAATCCTTACCTTTGCGTCTCTTCCGTTTCTGAATAGTCTGTTGGCGCGTTACGATTTCGCGCTTTGTCCGCCTTCTTTTCTGCAAGTCTGGCTCTTTTGAGCGCGGTTTCCTCCTGTTTTTTCTCCGCGTTTTCCTTACGCGCCGCTGCTTTTTGCGCCCGTTGTTCCGCTTCGGCAGCGCGTTTGCCCTGGCGCTCTTCATAACTTCTTTTTCGCGCCGCGCGTTCTTCCGCAACGGTTTTTGCGCGTTCGGCGTCCTTCTCCTCCAGGGCTGCCGCGTCAATGGCCTGCTGTACACGCGCAGTTTCAAGGTCGCGCCTGCGCTGTTTCGCTTCCGCGTCGCGCCCCTCTATGCCGAGTTTCCGGCTGCGATCCAGCTTTTCAAGATAACGGTCGTAAGCGTCGTGCCGACAGTCATTGACAAAGAATTTCGTGTCGCAGGCTTCTCTTTCTGCCGCGAGCGCCGCCTCCGCCTCCTCCTGGATTTGGCGAGCCTCCGCCTGCATGGCTAAGCCGCGCTCGATCTCTGTTTGAGCGCCTTCTTCCGGCAGGGCTTCCTGCGCGGCAATGCCAGACGCAACCAGGAGCGCGATGCAGCTCAGGCAGGCAGCCAGGGAACGGGGTCTATTTTCCATCGTGAGAAATCCTCATACGAGACGATTTTGTCCGCGCCGCTTGCGAGGTCAATTGGTACCGGCGGCAAGTATTGCATCTTGTGTATGTGGTAAATCACAATGACGGTCGGACGGAGAAGATTGTTTTCGTTCTGGTCGCGCACTACGGCAAGCCTGCCGCTTTCCAGGCGCACAAGGGAGCCGGATGGATAAATGCCGATAGCGCGGATGAAGCTGTGTACCAGTCGCGGCTCAAAATGAAACTCGCTCCATTCCAGCAGTTTTTTCAGGGCTTCCGAGGGGCGTAAGCCCCGGTGATAGACACGATTGGAAGAAATCGCGTCATAAACATCCACAATGGAGGCCATTTTCCCATAGATGGAAAGATTGTCATTCTTCAGCTTTTTCGGATAGCCGCTGCCGTCAAAACGCTCATGATGCTGCGCCGCGATTTGCACGGAGATAGAGGAAATATTGGGCGATTTTTCCAGAATCTCGACGCTGTACATCGCGTGCTGTTTCATGCGCGCGAATTCCATATCGGTGAGCGGGCCGGGTTTGTTGAGAATGGAATCGGGAATCCTCGCCTTGCCGACATCGTGCATCAACGCGCCCAAAGCCAGGTCGCGGATGATCTGGCGCGACATGCCCAGCTTGCGCGCGAAAGCTATCATCAGGGCGCAGGCGGAAACGCAATGCTCAAAGGTATAGGTATCGTGCCGCTTCAGGGCGGTAAGCGGCAGCATGGCGCTCTGGTTCAGGAAGATGGAGTCAATCATGCTCTCCGTCAGCGGATCCACGCGCTCGATTTCGACCTGTAAGCCCATGCGAATATCCCGCATCAGGTTATGGATGAGCTGGTTGGCCTCGGAATGCAGTTTGCGGGCGCGCGGCGCTTCTTCGTTGAGGGCGTCCATGGAAATAGACTCAACGGGCTGGTCGCGCTCTTCGGCAAGCGCGTCCATCTGCTGTTGCAGATGCTCTTCAACCTCTTCCGCAGTGGGCGCATAGGGCAGATCAAGGCCGCGCTCCGTATCAATGTAAAGCTCCCGCACGCCCAGGCTGCGGATTTTGGCGATTCTGGCCTTGCCGTCTACAAGGAAGGTATTGCTCAGGAAAGGATGCTCCATCCAGCCGCAATTCAGGTCATGCACATACATGCCGGGGATGAGGTCTTCGATGGAAATTTTCTTGATCATGTCCTGACAAGGAGGGAACGGACAAAACGACTGGTTTTTCGCTGATCCGCCTGTTGCTGCAAAATAATCCGTTTGCCATAAATGGCAGGGAACGTCCAATATCCGCGCATTTTAAACATGTTCCGGGCGCGCCGGTAGCGGCATCTGCAAGAGAACCTGCTACCATTCACCTTTTCATTTGTTATGATTAGCCATGAAACTGCGGTTGTTTCTGCTTTTGCCTTTTCTTTCCATGACGGCTGCCTGCGGTATGAAAGGCGCGCTGGAAAAGCCTTCCGGCCCCGTGCCGCCGCATCTTTATGACCGGGTTTTCGGCGCGAAGCAGGATTCAGAACAGAAAACGGACGCCAGCGCCCAGGAAAATTCGCAGGGAGAGCAACCATGACTTTGCCAGGTACGCCTTTTTTTGCCATGCGGGAAGGGGTTATGTATGCGGAAGAAGTTCCGCTGCCGGACATTGCGGCACGTTTTGGGACGCCCTGCTACGTATACTCCCGCGCTGCCCTGATCGAGCGCTTTTCTGCCTGTCAGGCGGCGCTCAACGCGCATCCGGCGGGAAAAAACAGCCTGATTTGCTACGCGGTCAAAGTTAATTCCAATCTGGCTATCCTGAATCTTTTCGCGCGTCTTGGCGCGGGGTTTGACATTGTTTCCGGCGGGGAGTTAAAACGGGTATTGGCGGCAGGCGGCAGGGCCGACAAGGTTATGTTCTCCGGGGTGGGCAAGAGTGAAGCGGAGATGGAGCTTGCGCTGAACGCGGGCATTTTTTCCTTCAATGTTGAGTCCGCCGCTGAACTGGAACGCTTGAACCGGGTCGCCGGGCGAATCGGCAGGATTGCGCCGATCAGCCTGCGGGTAAACCCGGATGTCGACCCGAAAACCCATCCTTACATTGCCACCGGTTTGAAGACGAGCAAGTTCGGCGTTGCCATGAATGACGCGCCTGATCTCTATGCCCGCGCTGTAAAATTGCCGAATCTGGCGGTGCGCGGCATTGATTGTCATATTGGCTCGCAAATTACCGATCCTCTGCCTTTTGCCGAGGCGCTGGAACGGCTGCTTGATTTGATGGAACATCTGGAGAAACAGGGAATAGCCATTCATCATCTTGATCTGGGCGGTGGGTTTGGCATCCCCTACCGCATGGGAGAGGCAGCAGTCAGTTTTGCGGATTTCCTGACCCCCCTCCTTGATCGTTTGCAACAAAGTGGTCAGGGGTGCGCTATCGTTCTGGAGCCTGGGCGCAGTCTGGTAGGCAACGCCGGCCTGTTGCTCGCAAAGGTGGAATATCTGAAGATGGGCGCGGAGAAAAACTTTGCCGTCGTGGATACCGCGATGAATGATTTGTTGCGCCCCGCGCTTTACGGAGCATGGCACGAGATTGTGCCGGTTTCACCCGGTGGGACGGAAGCCTTCTATGACGTTGTTGGCCCGATTTGCGAAAGCGGCGATTTTCTGGGACAAGACCGGAAACTGGCGATTAGCGAAGGCGATTATCTCGCGGTTCTTTCTGCGGGCGCCTATAGTTTTGCCATGAGTTCCAACTACAATTCCCGTCCTCGCGCCGCCGAAATCATGGTGGATGGCGCGGATGCCGTCCTCATTCGCCGCCGGGAGACGGTAGAAGAATCTTTCGCGCTGGAAAGGATACATGGGGAGTAGGCAATCGCGCTGCCTGTAAACCCATGCTGCAACATGGGTTTACAGTATGCTCAAATGACAAAATGCCCCGCTTCCCCGGCGAGTTTTTCGGCTTCCGTTTTCAGGTCGGCGGAGTTTTGCGATACGCTGTGGGTGATGTTTCCGGTTTCTTCGGTTACCTGCGCCGAAGCGGTCACCTGTTGCATCATCGCCTGCGCCGCCGCCGCCTGTTGCCGTGTCGTGTCGGCAATGGAAATAACCGAGTCGGCGATGTCGCGGGTTATGCTCTCAATCTCATCCAGCGCGCCGCCCGCAGCCCCTGAAGATTCTGTTCCTTTTTTGGCTTCATCAACGACTTCCCTGATCGAAGCCTGAACGGCAGTGACGCCGGAAGTGACATGGCTCAATACTTCACTGATTTCGTTGGCCGAAAGCGCCGACTGTTCAGCGAGCTTACGCACTTCATCCGCGACGACGGCAAAGCCCCGCCCGACTTCACCGGCGCGCGCCGCCTCGATTGCCGCGTTAAGCGCGAGCAGATTGGTTTGCGCGGCAATTGCCCCGATTGTGGCAATGACTTTTTCTATTTTGTGCGAGTGCGTGGTCAGGGTTTCTACTTCGGAGAGCGAAGAGTGAACACGGTTTTCGATCACCTGGATTGAGCTGATCACATCATGCACGACCTGCTTGCCGCGTCCAACCTTGGATACGGCGTCCTCGGCCCGGCTGTGCGCGGTATCCGACGCTTCGGCAATATGGCTGATCGAAGTGGAAAGCTCTCCGATGCTGTTGCTGATTTCGGACGAAGAGGAGGAAAGACCGTCAATGCCGGTGGAAAGCTGCTGCATGGACTCAAACACGCTGGATGCCGACGCTGCAACCTTGTTCGCCGATTCTTTGATCGTGCTTACCAGGGCTTTCATTGCGTCTCTGGTTTCGTTTACATGCGTGGCCAGGAGGTCAATTTCGTTGCGCGAATCGTTCCGGGATTCCACATGGTAGGTCAGATTCCCTTCCCCCATCTGCATGAGACCATGCGCTACCCGGTCGAGCGGGCGCAATTGGGCGCGAATGAGCAATGCCAGGCAGAAAACAAGCAGTACGGTCATCCCGGCCAGTCCGATCAACGACAGGTGGCGGATGCCATCGAAAGGCGCGGTGAATTCATCTTCCGGGGCGCAGGCGACAACGATCCATTTGAGCGCCGGAATTTCGTTGAATACCGCGATTTTTTGTTGCGAGGATCCGTTCGCGGTGGGCCAGGCGTAGGAAAGCCGCCCGCTTTTTTCCCTCATGATCGTGGCGAAAATCGGGCGCATTTTTTCTTCGATCGAGTTGATCGGCTTGTCCTGCAATGTGGGGTGCATGACAAAAAGCGCTTCCTTGTTGTCCCCGGACGCCTCCTCTATGATGAAAGGGTAGCCGGACTTGCCGATAATGATCGAGCCCAGTTTTTCGCGCAGCAGCTTGATGTTGTCGTTGATATCAACGCGCACCTGAATCCCGCCAATCACCTGGCCCTGCGAGTCCTTGAGCGGTTTTGCCGCCAGCATGTACTGCTTTCCGGAGCGTTGCAGGGCGCCAATGTAGGTTTTTCCTTCCAGCAGGGTTTGCGTATATTCATCGCTAACCAGGGAACCGTCGCGGTATTGGCCGTCATTGCCTTTGAGCAGAGTCGTGGCGCGGTAGAAATTTCCTCCGTCATAGAGCAGAATGGCCGGGTCATTCAAGGGGTTGTCGTCCTTGTAAGCAAGCAGGTATGCCTGATTGCCGATGGCGCGGGTATCGTCGCCGAACATCAGTTCCGGGCGCGTCGCGCCTCCGATGTTGACGGTCGCCCCGGTCAGACGAGGTGGCGGCAATGATTTTTCAAACTGTTCCAAAGCCGCCAGGGCGACCCTCTCCATGCTCACATCGGCATATTCGAGGGTGCGGGCAATAAGATCAGTCTGCGTTTGCAATGCGCTCTGGCTCTCCTGAAGCGCCACCTGGCGGGTACTGGAGGACAGGGTAAAGTAAAGAGCAGCTACGGCAAGGACGCAGACCAGGATAACCCCAATCAGGGTTTGTTGAGCCAGAGGAAACCGTTGTATTGCGGACAACATATCCGATACCTCATTATCAAATCAAGGTTGCCCCCCAACAACCCTGGCCTTTAAAAATTGGAGCTTTTTGTATTTTCGTGGAATTCCCGCAAACTGCGGAAAATTAATCCTGGGTACGGCTGCGCTTGATAGCGTTTGTGACTTCCAGCTCCGCAGGATTCTGAGGGGTATCGTCAATAACCTTTTTATCCTCAGGGAATTTGTTCTTTTCCTGCTTGCTGACCAGCGCCTCAACCCAGAACGGGTCGCTGTGCCATGGCATGAACACCCGCATGGAAACCCGCGCCGCCTCTTCCATCATGGGTTCGATGCGCGCGTCTACCCTGGGCATCCAGGGAGTAAACAGCGTCATCCAGTTTTCCGTGGACATGAAAGGAGAGAAAGGAGAAAACGCTTCTTTTTTACCGGGATCCGCGCCTTGTTTGCTCGTGCCTGGAAGAGCAGTAAACCAGAAGCGACTCATGTCCAGCCAGGAACGTTGACAGAATTCCACGTAACTCTTCCAGATGTTTGAATAATCCTGCATGTTTTGTCTCCTGATATAGGGAAAGTTGAAAAGGATTTTTACTGTCACAACTAATTACATTGTAGCCCTGAAAAGCAATTGTGCGGGGATGTTTTTCCAGACTGTCATGACCTGACGCAGAATAAATCAGGCCAGCGCTTTATCTATAAGGATTTGCGCGGAAGACGCGCTCAATTATCGAATGTTTTGCGGGCGTTTTCAGGTGGCGCGCGGTAACGGGTAGGATCAGGCAATCCCGCCTCCAGAAAACCAGCCCGGCGCAAGCGGCAGGAATCGCAATGTCCGCAGGCGCGTCCTTCGGAGTCGGCCTGATAGCAGGAAACGGTAAGACTATAATCCACGCCGAGCGCCTTTCCCATTCTTATGATTTCCGCCTTGGCAAGACGCAGCAAAGGCGCGCGCAGGGTGAGCTTGTCGCCTTCCACGGCGGCTTTGGTTGCCAGATTGGCCATATTTTCAAAGGCGGCAATGTATTCAGGGCGGCAATCGGGATAGCCGGAATAATCCACCGCGTTTACCCCGACAAAAATATCACGGCTCTTCAATACCTCAGCCCAGGCCAGCGCCAGGGAAAGCATAATCGTGTTGCGGGCGGGCACGTAAGTGACAGGAATGCCTTTCTGCAACCCATCAACAGGCACATCAAACCCCGTATCGGTCAAGGCGGAGCCGCCGAACTGGGCAAGATCGAGGGTGAGAATCCGATGTTCAACAGCGCCGCCGACAAGGGCTACCTGCTGCGCTGCGTTCAATTCGGCGACATGGCGTTGTCCGTAGGCAAAAGAAAGACAATAGGGCGCGAAACCCTGCTGCCGCGCTTTGGCGAGACAGGTCGCGGAATCCAGCCCGCCGGACAGGAGAATGACGGCTTTCGGAAGCATGATTAAACAGCTTCAGACGTGTTCGCCGTAGGAGAGGTATTCAAGTTCGCGGGAAAGAATCGCCTCGTCACCCAGGTTGAATTCGACCACCCGGCGCAGGCTTGTGATGCTGTCCAGGTCAATTTCAACGCAACGCAGACCGATGATGTTTTCATGGACATGGGCGACAACTGCATCCATAAGAATGCCGCCTTCCGGAAAGTCCTCGCTTATCTCCTCGCCCAGATCAATTGCAAGGGTGCAGGGAGCGGCAGGCGTCAATGCGGGCAATGGCGTTCCGGCGACCTGCACAAGCGCGCCGCGCAGGGAGAGGTCCAGTACCTTGACGGCGACGCGTAGTTCTCCGACGCTCAATTCCGCAAGCGCCTCAAAATGGATGCGGGAAAAACGTCTGCGATTGGTTTCCATATTATTTCTCCTGAATACGCGCCAGGCGCAAGCATCGCCATTATGTTCCACGAAGCCGGAGGCTTCCCTACACAAGGCGAAAGCCATTCTTTACCTGCCGCGCATATTACCCCATAGGGCTTTGTGTAATTGTATTTGCAGTCGAACGGGGAGTCCGTCAGCCAGTATCCATTCGGCGAGTTCGCGGGCGTCCTGCCGGTTGTAAGCGGGCGAGAACCAGATCGGGGAGGCCAATGCCGCCAGTTTTTCCCTGAGGATAACAGACGCCCATTCGTAATCTTCGCGGTCTGCAATGATGATTTTCACTTCATCGCGGGCTGTGATTTGGGCAAGATTGTCCCAATGGTTTTTTGCCGCTTCACCGGAGGACGGAGCTTTCAAATCCACGATGCGTGCAACGCGCGCGTCGACCGCATGGATAGGGAGCGCGCCCGAAGTTTCCAGACAAACTTCATAGCCCGCATCAGCGAGCATGGCAAGCAACGTCAGGCAATCCGCCTGGGCGAGCGGCTCGCCGCCGGTCACACAAACATGGCGTGTCGGATAGACGCGGACGGCAGCGAGAATTTCCGCCGCCGTCGTCCATGCGCCGCCCGTGAAAGCGTACTCGGTATCGCACCAGCGGCAGCGTAGCGGACAACCCGCAAGACGAATAAAAACCGTGGGCAGGCCGCTACGAGAAGCCTCTCCCTGCAGGGAGAAAAAAATCTCGCTTATCTTGAGGGAGGGCGTGGAAATGCTGGAATCCGACGCGTTGCTCACCTGACGCCCAATCGCCGTTTTGCCTCGTCAGCTACCGATGCGTCAGGATACTTGGTCATGATTTCCTTCAGGGTGCGCTGTTCGGCGGCGCGATTTTTCATGTCGCGCTGGCAGTTGGCAATGACCAGCATGGCGTCCGGGGCGCGCGAGGAATCCGGCCACTCCTGCAACAAGGCAAGTTGCGCTTCCATGGCTTCCTGGCATCTGTTCTGAGCGTACCAGGCGTTGCCCAGCCAGAACTGGGCATTGGGCGCCATATCGCTGTCAGGATAGGCGTTGACAAAAGCAATGAAGGCGGCGGCGGCTTCCTTGTATTTGCTGGCCCTGAACTGGTTGAGCGCTTCTTCATAGGCGCGGCTTTCCGCCGCCGGATCGGCAGAGGGAGGCGCTGTCATGCCGGGCGGTCTGGCGGAAGCGGAGGAACCGCCCTCGAAGCGGGCGAGGCGGCTGTCCAGGTCCAGATACAGGTCTTGCTGGCGTTTTTTCAACTGCTCGTTTTCATAGCGTAGCGTTTCGATTTCGCCATTCAAACGGGAGATTTCCTCGCGCAGCCCCAGGATTTGGGTCGACAACTCCAGTTGGGCTTTGCTCACAGTATCAAATTTCTGCTCGCTATCCTGTTTAATGTTTGCGATTTGCTCACGCGCGACGGTATCATCAAATAATCCCGCCCGCGCTACGGGCGCGACCAGCAAAAGCGCCATGCCAAGCAGCGCGGCTAATGACAAAGGGGCGCGCATAATCAGAATTCGCCCGCGTAGAGAATGTCGGCGCGCCGGTTTTCCGCCCAGGCTTCTTCGTTATGGCCTTCGGCGCGGGGCTTTTCCTTGCCCAGACTCACGGCTTCCACCTGACTGTCCTGCACTCCCAGCAGCAGCAACATCTGCCGGACTGCTTCGGCACGCTTTTGCCCCAGGGAAAGGTTGTATTCGTGACTGCCCCGTTCGTCTGTGTTGCCCTGAATCAGAATCTTGAATTGCCGGTTGGCAACGAGAAAGCGGGCATGGGCGGCAACCAGATCACGATATTCTTCCGTTACGTCGTAGCGATCCAGCGCGAAGTAAACGCTGCGCCGGGAAAGAATGCTGGCGGGATCGGTCAACACGGCGGGCAGAGCGCCGGCGCTGATGTCGTTTGCCTCAACGCGGGTGATGGCGTTGGGGTCGCGGATTTCCAGCGGCGCGCCCGAATCGGCTGTTTTAGTCGTACCGCAACCTTGCAGGAGAGCAAGACAGAAAAAGGTCAAAACCGCGAAAATAAATTGTTTTCTCATGATGGAACTCCACTGTTTTTGTAATCATTTGCGCTCTGGGATGAGCGCCCTTAATGGGGGAATGGCCCCCAGGCCGGTTCTCGCACGTTGCCTGCAGCGACGGTTATCCGCTGCCGGATGCGCCCATCCACGGAAACCGCCGAAAGCACGCCGCGTCCGCCGACTTCTGTCGCCAGCACTATCATGCTGCTGTTGGGGGCAAAACTGGGCGATTCATCCCGCCCATAAGCATCTGAAATGACCTGAATCTGGCGGCTGGCAAGGCCCATGACCGCCAGTTGAAATTGTCCGTTCCGGCGGGTGATGAAGGCAAGGCTTTTTCCATCCGGGGAAGGACGGGGGGAGACATTGTAACTACCTTCAAAGGTGATGCGCTCCGCAGCGCCGCCGCTTGCTGGCATTCGATAGATTTGCGGGCTGCCGCCCCGGTCGGAGGTAAAGTAAATGAATGCGCCATCGGCGGAAAATTGCGGTTCGGTATCAATGCCGGCGGAAGTCGTCAGACGGACAGGCGCGCCGCCTTCCGCGCCGATTGAGTAAATTTGCGAATTGCCGTCGCGGGTCAGGACAATAGCCAGGCGGCGGCCATCCGGCGACCAGGCGGGAGCGGAGTTGGAACCCTTGAAATTGGCGATGACCTGCCGTTGTCCGCTGGCAAGCGTATGCACGAAAACAATCGGTTTTTTGTTTTCAAAGGAGACGTAAGCGATTCGCCCGCCGTCCGGCGACCAGGCAGGCGAGATGATCGGTTCTTTTGACACCAGCGCCGTTTGCGCGTTTTGTCCGTCCGAATCCGCAATTTGCAGGGAATAGCGTCCGCCGGCTTTGATAACGTAGGCGATGCGGGTGGAAAAAATGCCCTTTTCGCCGGTCAGTTTTTCGTAAATGGTGTCGGCAATGCGATGTCCGGCGGCGCGAAGCTGGGAAGTTTCTGTCAGAAAGACCGCGCCGCCCAGATCGCTTTTCTGGTTTACGTCATGGAGACGAAAGCGCGCTTCCAGGCGTCCGCTTGTTCCGATGGCGAGGCTGCCTGCCGCCAGCGCGTCCGCCCCCTGGTTTTTCCAGAGGTCGTAGTCAATGGCAGAGTCTTCGTGCATGACAGAGCCGTCTGTCGGAATCAGGCGGAACAGGCCGCTTCGCGCCAGGTCTTCGCGCACTACGATGGAGATTGCCCGCGCCTCTGCCGACTCACCGCTGAAGTCTGCAATTGTGATCGGAATCTGGCGGGCTCCCGCGCCTGTAATCTCAATGGCCAGTTGCCCATGTGCCGCAAGGCTGAAAAGCAGGGCGGGCAATGGCAGAAGACGGGAAAAAAGCAAAAGAAGACGGAAGAAAGACATGGCTATGGCAGAAAATTACATGGGCAGGGATTATACAAGGCTGTGGAGGACATGGCATAAAACAAGCGGCTTGTTGTGTTTTTATTTCAATGGCGAGCTTCTTTGCATGATTCCTGAATTTTTAATCCTTCGCCGTCTTCCCGAAGCCGACGGATGTTCCTATAATCCGATATATGGTTATACGAAGTTGCGGGCAGGTTGCGACAAAATTTTCCCGGTTAGGCTGTTTGGCACATTTTTGAATCGTCTCGCAGGCATTTTCATGAACGCACGTTCTTCCTCTGTTGAAGGTCACAAGGAAATATCCGCACCCAAACCGGCATTGACGGCCTGTTGCGCGCTTTTGCCGCAATGGCGCGAATGGAGGAAAACATGATTCTGGACAAACTGTTTCAACTGATGTCCGAGAAACAGGCGTCTGACCTGTTTATTACGGCGGGCGCGCCGATTCACATCAAGATTCAGGGCAATGCCATGCCGGTCAACCAGCAGGTGATGAGTCCGGACATGATCGAGAAAATTGCGCTGGAGCTGATGACTTCCGAACAAATCACGATCTTTGAAAGAGAACTGGAAATGAACCTTTCCTTCGGGGTGCCGCAGGTGGGTAATTTTCGGATCAACATCTTCCGCCAGCGTAATTCGGTCAGCATCGTAGTGCGCTTCATTCTGGGGAATATCCCGGAACTGAATACTCTGGGATTGCCGAATGTGCTTGCCGACCTCATCATGGAAAAGCGCGGCCTTATCATGGTCGTAGGGGCTACCGGCTCCGGCAAATCCACGACTCTGGCGGCGATGCTCGATTACCGCAACACTAATCGCAGCGGCCATATTCTGACCATTGAAGACCCGATTGAATATCTGTTCCGCCACAAAAAATCCATTGTTAATCAGCGTGAACTGGGGATTGATACCCGCGATTGGCGCTCGGCGCTGAAAAACGCCATGCGGCAAGCGCCGGACTGCATCCTGATCGGGGAAATCCGCGACCAGGAAACCATGCAGGCCGCCATTGCCTATGCCCAGACCGGACATCTTTGCCTTGCCACCCTGCACGCGAATAATAGTTATCATGCCTTGAATCGGGTCATTAACTTCTTCGCCCTGGAAAATCGGCAGGCGCTCTTTCTGGACCTGGCTACCAGCCTGAAAGCTATTGTTTCGCAACGTCTGGTGCGCAAGCCGGATGGCCTGCGTATTCCTTCCGCCGAGGTGTTGCTCAATACCCGCTATGTGAGCGACCTCATTGAGCGCGGTGAAGTGCAATCCATCAAGGAGGCTATGGAGCAAAGCAACGCGGTCGGCTCGCAGACTTTTGAGCAGGATTTGTTCCGGCTCTACAAGGAAGGCACGATTACCCTGGAGGAGGCGCTGGCCAATGCCGATTCGCCGACCAATCTTTCCTGGATCATCAACAATACCGGCCTTGATTCGGGCAAGCCCAGGGAAAAACTGATCGACAAAGCCCTGGAATTTGAGCAAAGCGATGAATCCGGCACATCATTCAAGCGTTTTTCGCTGGCTATTACGGACGAAGCTGCCGCCTCATGACGCATTCCCTCACCGGGGATAGTTTTATCCGGCTCGTTTTGCCTGGGTTCGGGAGTATTTGCCATGTTCCAGACGGCCGCTTCTGAACTTGTCACTCTGCGCGATTGTCTGCGTTTTGCGGTCAGTCGCTTCAATGAAGCCGGACTCCATTTTGGGCATGGCACGGACAACGCCTGGGACGAAGCCGTCTATCTTTC
Organism: Betaproteobacteria bacterium; assembly: GCA_009777925.1. Classification (GTDB taxonomy): domain Bacteria; phylum Pseudomonadota; class Gammaproteobacteria; order Burkholderiales; family Rhodocyclaceae; genus Azovibrio. Next base: position 52,292 of record WRKX01000002.1, read on the forward strand.
CCTGTTCGCGTTGCATCTGCCGCTTGATCGGCTGGAGCCTTTTCTGGACGCGCGTCTTCTGCCCGCCGAGCGCAAGGTTCTGCTGCATTTTTATCGCCGTCGCGTCGAGGAACGCTTGCCTGCCGCGTATCTGACCCGGCAGGCGTGGCTTGCCGGGTGCTGTTTCCGGGTGGACGAGCGGGTTATTGTGCCGCGCTCCTTTATTGCGGAGTTGCTTGTAGATCGTTTAGCGCCCTGGCTTACCGAAGCGGAATCCGTAGGGCGGGCGCTGGATTTGTGTACTGGTTCCGGCTGCCTTGCGATTCTGGCAGCGCTGGCTTTTCCTCTGGCAGGGATAGACGCAATAGACATTTCTCCCGACGCGCTGGCGCTTGCCCGCGCCAATGTGGCGGACTATAGCCTGGAAGAGCGGATTCGCCTGCTCGAATCGGACGCCTTTGCCGCGCTTTCCGAAAAGGATCAATACGACCTTATTATCTCCAATCCGCCTTATGTTGATGCCGAGGCGGCGGCTAATTTGCCGCCGGAATATCAGAAAGAGCCTGCCATTGCGCTGGGCTCCGGCGAGGACGGGCTGGATTTTACCCGCCGTATTTTGGCAAAAGCGCGTGAACATTTGCGTCCGGGCGGCTTGCTCGTGGTGGAAATAGGGCATCAACGAGCGCGGCTGGAAGCGGCTTTTCCGCATCTACCTTTTACCTGGCTGGAGACTGCGACGGGCGACGGGCATGTGTTCCTGCTCTCAAGGGAGGAATTGCCCTGATGCGCGCGCGGTCGCCCCGGAAGAGAGACAGCGCGGCTTGCACAGCGTTTGTGGCGGCGGCGGAAGACGAAGCGGCGCTGATTCGCGTCTCGCGCCTCCTTGCCATGCGGGGGCTGTGCTCGCGGCGTGAGGCGGATCGCTATATCGAGCGGGGCTGGGTCTTTGTGGATGGGCAGCGAATTACCGAGCTTGGCAGCCGCGCAAGCGTTTCTGCCAAAGTCGCGCTTGCGCCGGAAGCCATGCGGCAGGAGGCAGGACTCGTTACCCTGCTGATAAACAAGCCGGTCGGCTATGTTTCCGGCCAGCCGGAAGCGGGCTACCGGGCGGCAGTCAGTCTGGTCAATGCCGATACGCTGTGGCGCAGCGCCGCCGATCCGTCGTTTACGCCCACGCATCTGCGCGGTCTTGCTCCTGCAGGGCGGCTTGATATTGATTCCACCGGGCTCCTGGTGTTGACGCAGGATGGGCGCGTTGCCAGAAAGCTGATCGGCGAGGATTCAGTTGTGGAAAAGGAATATCTCGTGCGGGTAGAGGGCGCGTTGCGTCCCGGCGGTCTGGAATTGCTGCGACACGGCCTCCTGCTGGATGGCAAGGCGTTGAAGCCCGCGCGGGTGGAATGGCTGAATGATGACCAGTTGCGGTTCATCCTTAGCGAAGGGAAAAAGCGGCAGATTCGCCGGATGTGCGAGCAGGTTGGCCTCATTGTGACTGCCTTGAAACGGGTGCGAATCGGCGCGGTTCGCCTGGGTAATTTGCCCCCTGGCCGCTGGCGTTATCTGCGCGGCAACGAGCATTTTTAAGGCGCTCAGGGCGGACATTTGCGATGATCTCCATTACCGTGGCGCAACTTGAAATCTGGATCGCCAGCGTGATTTATCCGTTGGCTCGTATTCTGGCGGTGGCGGCAAGCGCGCCCTTTTTGAGCAACACCGCCCTGCCCCGGCGGATTCGTTTGATGTTGGGGTTGGCGCTTGCCCTGGCGATTGTGCCTATTCTGCCGCCCATGCCGAATGTGCCGCCAAATTCCGGCATGGGTCTCTGGATTCTCGCGCAGCAGATTTTAATCGGGGTGGGCATGGGCCTTTCGATGCGTATTGTGTTTACTGCGGTCGACATGGGGTCGGCAGTGGTAGCTTTTCAGATGGGGCTTGGCTTTGCCAATTTCTACGACCCGCAAAACACTTCGCAAACCTCGGTGGTTTCCAACTTTATGACCCTGATTGCCACCCTGCTATTTATCTCCATGAACGGACATTTGATTTATTTTGCTGTGATCGCGCAGAGTTTTACCGCTATTCCCATCAGCATAACTCCTCTGCAAGCGTCGAGCTGGGAATTTCTTGCGCTTTTGGGCAGCCGGATATTTTCTACCGGCGTGTTGCTCGCTCTGCCCATCGTGGTCATGATGATGTGTTGCAACCTGTCGTTGGGCGTGTTGAATCGCGTCGCGCCGCAATTGCATCTTTTTGCGATAGGATTCCCGGTTACTTTGATGCTGGGCTTTGTCAGTCTGGCGTTGATGATGAGTTATCTTGTCGTGCCGCTGGAGCGTATTTTCAATGAAGGCTTGTCGGCCATGCTTGCCTTTGCCCTGCCGCCGATGCCGCAAGCGCCGCAACCTCTACTTCCAGGAATCCCGGAACTCCCATGAATGAACTGACGCCAGACCTGTTTACCAAATTACCGCCTCCGCCTGTCCCTGCTGGCGGCGGCGCTGCGGAGCAAGATGACGAAAGCGTATTGCTGCATGAATCAGCCGCCCGCGATTATCTGGAATACGCGGTGGCGGTGGTCAAGGGACGCGCCCTGCCGGATGTGAAGGATGGCATGAAGCCGGTGCAACGGCGGGTGCTTTACGCCATGCGGGAATTGGGGCTTTCGGCGGCGGCAAGGCCGGTGAAATCGGCGCGGGTGGTGGGTGACGTGATCGGCAAATTCCATCCGCATGGCGATACTTCCGCCTACGACGCGATGGTGCGGATAGCGCAGCCTTTCATCCTGCGTTATCCATTGGTTGACGGGCAGGGCAATTTCGGTTCCCGTGACGGCGACAACGCGGCGGCCATGCGTTATACCGAAGCGCGATTGACGCCAATTGCGGAACTTCTCCTTGCTGAGCTTAACGAAGGCACGGTGGATTTTCAGGCGAATTATGATGGTTCGTTCCAGGAGCCTGCTTTTCTGCCGGCGCGTCTGCCTTTTTCTCTCCTGAATGGCGCTTCCGGCATTGCGGTGGGAATGGCGACTGAAATGCCGCCGCACAACCTTGTCGAAACGGCTGCTGCCGCCATTCATCTGCTGCAACATCCGGGGGCGACGACGGCAGAATTGCTTGCCTATATGCCCGGCCCCGATTATCCGGGCGGCGGGCAGATCATTTCTTCTGCTACGGATATTGCCGCTGCCTATGCTTCAGGGCGAGGCAGTCTCAGGGTGCGGGCGCGTTATGCCATCGAAGAAATGGCGCGGGGTGCGTGGCAGATTGTGTTTACCGAGTTGCCGCCCGGCGTTTCCGTCGCCAGGGTGCTTGCCGAAGTTGGCGCGATTCTGAATCCCCAGCCCAGGGCGGGGAAAAAAAGCGTGGAAGCGGCGGCAGCGCAACTTAAAAGCCTGTTTGTCGCGCAGCTTGACAAGGCGCGTGACGAATCCGGTAAGGATGACGCTGTGCGCCTGGTTTTTGAGCCGGTCAGTTCCCGTCAGGATCGGGAAGAATTTATTGCCCTGCTGCTGACCCACACCAGTCTGGAGACTTCCGCCCCTATCAATCTCGTCGCTGTTGGGCTGGATGGCCGTCCCTGCCGGAAAAGTCTGGCCGAATTGCTGGGTGAGTGGTGCCGTTTTCGCGTGGCGACGGTTGCGCGGCGTTCGCGCTTCCGGCTGGCCAGAACCGGCGAGCGTATCCATATTCTGGAAGGGCGTCGTGTCGTTTTCCTGAACGTCGAGGAAGTCATCCGCCTTATCCGCGAATCCGATGACCCGAAGGCTGCCCTGATTGCCCGTTTTGCCTTGTCGGAGGCGCAGGCGGACGATATTCTGGAGATACGCTTAAGGCAGCTTGCCCGCCTTGAGGGTATTAAAATTGAGCAGGAATTATCAAGGTTACGAAGCGAGGCGGCCGCGCTGGAAAAATTGCTGGCCAGCGAAGAAAATCTGAAACGACAGGTGATTGCGGAAATCCGCGAAGACGCCAAAAAGCACGGCGATTTGCGCCGCACCCTGATAGAACCGGCCGCAACAACCTCCCGTCAGGACATAAGCGCGGTAGCCGACGAGGCGGTGACGGTTGTCGTTTCCAAAAAAGGCTGGGCGCGGGCGCGGCAGGGGCATGGTCTTGATCTCTCCGCTCTTGCCTTCAAGGAAGGCGACGCGTTCGGTTCCGCGCATGAATGCCGCTCGGTGGATTCGCTGGCGATTCTTGGCGAAAACGGACGCGCCTATACGGTAGCGGTGGCGCAACTGCCGGACGGGCGCGGCATGGGCGCGCCGCTCGCTTCCTTTGTGGACATGGCCGGCAGCCGCGTCGCGCATGTGCTTGCGGGCAAACCGGATGATTTGTACCTGATTTCCAAAAGCTCAGGGTATGGATTCATTGCGGCCCTGGCCGATCTTTTCTCGCGCCAACGCGCTGGCAAAGCCTTTTTGACGCTGGAAGAGGAGGCGGCCATTTTGCCGCCCCAAATCATTCCCGCAGCAATGCCGCTTTACCTTGCCGCTCTCGCCAGCGATGGACGGCTGCTTATTTTTCCGCTTGAGCAGATGAAGCGGCTTGCCGGTGGCAAGGGGATACAGATCATGGCAATGCGCGGCGAGGAAAAGCTCGCGCAAACGCTGGTTTCTCCTGTCCCGACCGTCAGGATTTGCGGCGTATTCCGAGGCAGGGAAAAAGAGGCGCGTTCCGAAGAGCGGCATCAAGGACAACGCGCTCGGCGGGGCGCAAGTATTGGCCTCATCAAGGCCGCCCGTTTACACGCGCTGGAGTCGCCGGGCAATGCTGGCATAAAGCCGCCGGAAGCGGAGGCGGAATCAACGGATTTGTTCCAATGAAATGTTTTGTGACCGGCGCGAACGGCTTTATCGGCCGCCATCTTGTTTCCGGCCTGCTTGCCGCCGGATACGCAGTGAGGGCGGCTACCTCTTCCGGGCAAATAGAGGCGCTTGGCGAAGACTTGCCAATAGGCGCAAAAACACCGGAAATTGTCCGGGTAGCTCAAGGCGCGCTTGAACCGGCGGTGTGGCAGGCCGTTTGCCGGGATGTGGAGATTGTGTTTCATCTTGCCGGTCGCGCCCAGCGCGGCAAGGATGCTCTGCCAGGCGCACGGCAGGAATACTTCCGGGATAATCTGCAATTGACCCGCGTTCTGGCAGAAGCGGCGCTGGCGGCACGGGTTAAACGTTTCGTCTTTGCCAGTTCCGTAACGGTCTATGGCGCGTCTTCCGCTGGCGGGCAAGCGTTCCGGGAAGATTCCCCGCCTTTGCCGGAGGACGCTTACGCGCAATCCAAACTGGCGACGGAAGAATTTTTATTGGCTAAGGGTGGAGACCTGGCGCCGGTTATTGTGCGCCTGCCGCTTGTTTATGGCGCTGGCGTCAAGGGCAATATGGCCGCGCTCGCGCGGCTGGCGCAAAGCGGCCTGCCGCTGCCGCTGGCGGGCATCAACAATCGCAGAAGTTTCGTTAATATTCCCAATTGCGTAGACTTCCTGCTTGCTGCCGCCTGCCATCCTGAATCCGGTGGGCGCGTTCTGCTAGTCTCCGACCGGGAGGATGTGGCGACGCCGGATTTGCTGCGTATGCTTGCCCATGCGGCGGGAAAACGGGCACGGCTTTTTGCCGTGCCGCCGCCGCTCCTGCAAATGGCTTGTACCCTGTTGGGACAAAAAGCGCGTTTTGCGAAAATAAGCGGCAATTTCCAGATTGATCCCGCCGCCTCCTGCGCGCTTCTCGGCTGGCAACCCAGGGTCAGTTTGGCGGAAGGCATTGCCGGAATGTGCGCGAAACTCAGGGATTCTTGAACCGTATGCAACGCTTTTGCGACCTCTTTTTTTCCGCGTTTGGCTTGCTCCTGCTCTGGCCGCTGCTCCTTGTTCTGTGGGGCGTGGGTTTTTTTATGCTTGGCTCGCCCCTGTTTCGCCAGAAGCGAGTCGGCAGGCGGCAACAAGCCTTTGTGCTTGTCAAATTCCGCACGATGGAAGTGGGCACAGCTTCGGTCGCCTCACATCTGGTCGATGGCGCGGCCATTCCGCGCTGGGGGCGTTTTCTGCGGCGGACGAAACTCGATGAGTTGCCCCAGTTGTGGAATGTGCTGCGGGGCGAAATGAGTCTGGTGGGGCCGCGTCCCTGCCTTTTCAATCAGGAGGAACTCATCCGGGAACGCGACAAGCGGGGGGTGTTTGCGGCGCGTCCGGGAATTACCGGCCTCGCGCAGGTCGCGGGGATTGACATGTCTACTCCGGCGCTGCTGGCGGAAACGGACGCGGCGATGCTGGTCAATTTCCGCCTGGCGGATTATTTTCGCTACATTTTGTTGACGGTTGCGGGGCGAGGTCAGGGCGACCGCGCGCCATCACGGTAAACTGGACGCTATGCTTTCCCGCCGTCTTGCTCACTTTCTGCTCGCCCTGCCCCGTCCGGGGAAACGCCTGCTGGCGTTGCTGGCGGATATTGGCTGTTGCGCGTTGGCGGTGTGGCTGGCCTTTTATCTGCGTCTGGAAGTCTGGCTGTCTCTCACTGGGAGGGAGAGCGGAGAAGGATTTAGCCCGCTTACCGCTTTTGGGGTTTCCTGCCTGCTTGCGCTGCCGATTTTTATTCGCGCTGGTTTTTATCGCGCGATTTTTCGTTATACCGGCGCAATCGCGGTGCGGACGATTGCCCTGGCGCTGCTGCTTTATGGCGTATTGTATGCTTTAGTAATAACGGTTGCTACTCTGCCGGGCGTGCCGCGCTCTATTGGCATTATTCAGCCCATGCTTTTATTCGGGCTGGTGGCAACTTCCCGTCTTATGGCGCGTTTCTGGTTGGGTGGCCTGTATTTCCGCCAGATTGCGCGGCAATACCTGCCTCGCGCCCTGATTTATGGCGCGGGCGATACCGGCAAGCAACTGGCTAACGTATTGGCGCATAGCCATGAATTGCTGGTGGTGGGCTTTCTGGATGACGACAGGGCGTTGCATGGCTACACAGTCAATCATTTGCCGATATACGACCCGGCAAGGCTTGGCAATCTGGTGGCGGAGAAAAACATCGGCAGTGTGCTGCTGGCCTTGCCTTTCACCAACCGTAAACGGCGCAATGAAATTCTGGCGGAGCTGGCGAAATCCCAGGTGGCGGTGCGTTCCATGCCGCGCTTGTCCGATCTGGCGCAGGGTAAGGTTACTCTTGCCGATCTGCATGAACTGGACATTGACGATCTTCTGGGGCGCGAGCCGGTTATGCCCGATTCCTGCCTTCTGGCGCGTGACATTACCGGCAGGACAGTGCTGGTAACGGGCGCTGGCGGCTCTATCGGCAGCGAATTGTGCCGACAGATTCTGGCGCAGAGGCCAGTTGCGCTGCTTCTCGTCGAGCAGAGCGAGTTTGCGCTTTACAGCATCCAGCATGAGTTGCGGGGACAGGCAGAAGCGGAGGCAGGGCATGTCATTGTGCCGTTGCTGGCTTCAGTGTGCGATGCGGCGCGTATGGCGGAAATCATGGCGGCTTTTCGCCCGGACACGGTTTATCATGCGGCGGCTTACAAGCATGTGCCGCTGGTTGAGCATAATCCGGCGGAAGGACTGCGTAACAATGCGTTTGGGACGCTCGTTGCGGCGCGGGCGGCGCGAGAGGCCGGCGTCAAGCGGTTTGTGCTCATTTCGACCGACAAGGCGGTGCGTCCCACCAACATCATGGGCGCGAGCAAACGCCTGGCGGAAATGATTTTACAGGCGCTGGCGACAGAAGCGAGGGGTATGTGTTTTGTCATGGTGCGCTTCGGTAACGTGTTAGGCTCTTCCGGCTCGGTCGTGCCGCATTTCAGGCAGCAGATTCGCGCGGGCGGGCCGGTTACTTTGACTCATCCTGAGATGACCCGTTATTTCATGTCTATTGCCGAGGCCGCGCAATTGGTCATTCAGGCGGGCGCGATGGCGGAAGGCGCGGGCGGTGACGTATTTGTACTCGATATGGGCGAGCCGGTGAAGATCATGGATTTGGCGGTGCGTATGGTGGAACTGTCCGGCTTGACTGTGCGGGATGAAGGCAATCCTGATGGTGACATCGCAATTGAAATTAGCGGCCTCAGGCCGGGGGAAAAGCTCTATGAGGAACTCTTGATCGGCGATGATCCTGTCCATACTTCGCATCGGCGCATCATGAAAGCGCGGGAGAACTTTTTGCCCTGGGAGGAACTCGCGCCCAGGCTGGAGAACCTTGCGACGAGTCTGGACGCAGGCGATTTGCCTGCTGTGCAGGCGTGGCTTACTGAGATTATTTCCGGTTACAGGGCAGCGCCGCTGGCAGATTGGGTTTGGACAAGGCGCAAAACGGAAGGGGAGAAGAATCCCGCCTGATTCAGGGTGGACAACTTTGCTGTGCCAGAAACAGACGTGAATGGGAATAAGGGCATTTCCGGGCATTCGCGGGGGCGCGATTTATCGCGCCCCTACAACAATCATTGCGTGTTGCGGTTCGCGTTCCGTCCACATCAGTAAAGCATTTTTGATTTAATTCTATACATTTTCTGATATAATATGTTCATTTTTCTGTATAGTACTTTTCCTAAATAATCTTACTCTATCAACCTTCAGACATCCTATCCTGCAAGCGAGAAAGAGTAAAAATAATTACGAGAAGCACTATAGAATGTCATATGCCTGCTTATTCACAAAATTTAAGGGATCGAGTCCTTGACGCGCTTGAGCGTGAAGAACGTCCCAGTAGGATTGCACAACGTTTTGTGGTCAGCCGTAGTTGGGTTTACCAGGTACGTGACCAGCTACTCAAGGATGGCAAGCGTACTGTGTTGCAGGTAGGCGGGTATCG
>WRKX01000003.1 GCA_009777925.1 Betaproteobacteria bacterium
CATGAACATGCTCACCCAACACCCTGATCGCGTCCAATCTTATTTCAATGATCCTAAAACCAAATATGCCGCATAATATTCAATACTTAATGGCCGGGTGAATAGTACAATTGTATAGTTGGCATTCATTTTGCTTTACTGAAGTTGTCGCATGATTTTTGGAGGTTCCGGACATGGCTTATAGCAAAGACTTTCGTTGCCTGGTTTTGGATTTTGTGGCCAATGGCGGCAGCAAGGCAGAGGCTGCCCGGAGGTTTGGTATTTCTCGGCAGAGCGTGTTTGACTGGTTGAAGCATCCGCCAGATCATAAGCCCGGCAAGCCTGGTCCGAAAGGGAGCCTGAAGTACGATCAGGAAGAGTTGCGAGCTGAGGTACAAGCCAATCCTGATGCCTTGTTGCGTGAGTTGGCAGCTTCGCGCAAGGTGAGCAACAACAGTATTTTCCTTGCGCTCAAGCGCCTTGGGTTTGTCCGTAAAAAAAACTCTACGCTACAGCGAAAGTCTTCGTAAGCCTTCGCGGACGCGACATTTCCTCAAGCGGCGTTATCAAGCCAATTACCTTCCCCTCTGATGAGACCGGCTTTGCGCCGACAACCTACTGTCCTTATGCCCGAGCGCCGGCAGGCCAAAAGATTATTGGCTACCGGGCAGCCGTCCAGAGACCACGGACTAGCCTACCGGGCGCGTATCATCAAAAGCGCCTGATTGCGCCTATGCTATTTAAAGGTACATGCAATACCATTCTATTCAACGAATGGCTCAAACATTTCCTGTTGCCCGAGCTAACACAACCTTCCCTCATCATCCCTGACAACGCCGTGTTCCACCGATCACGTTCAACAATGCAACTCATACATGAAGCAGGGCATCGGATGCTATTCATGCCTCCATATTCACTGCATCTAAACCCCATCGAAAAGCTATGGGCAAACATCAAACGTACATGGCAAAACAAACAACAATATTCCATCGAACAAATTATTCAAGAGTCTAGTTAATTACGGGAAGTACTATAAATCAATAAATTCCATGAATATTCCAGAATGTCCAAAGAAAACACAATATGCCGAAATCAATGCCGATTTTATTCTTGCGGACGGCAATTGCGCCGTCCCCCTTAAAAAGGGTGCTGCCGGAAGAGGCGTAGTTTGCCGATCATAAAGCCGGGCTGGTGTCCGGCGCCTCTGGCAGAGGCGCGAGCTTTTGCAGGCGGACTGTTTTTACGCTCTTGTCCTGGGTTTGCAGAACTTCCGCCGCCACCTCGCCCAACTTCAGGCTGACCCGCGCTTCCGGTATCTCCTCCAGGCATTCGAGAATCAGCCCGTTCAGGGTTTTTGGCCCATCAAGCGGAAATTGAAGCCCCAGCTTGCGGTTCAGATCCCGCAGGGTCATGGAGCCATCCACAATGACGCTGCCGTCCGAACCCCAGTCAAGCGAGCGGGGCGCGCCGGGCAACGACGTGGTAAATTCGCCAACAATCTCTTCCACAATGTCTTCCAGCGTCACCATCCCCAGAATCTCGCCATACTCGTCGACCACAAAGCCAAAGCGCTGATGATTTTCCTGAAAGAACGCCAATTGGGCTATAAGCGGAGTTCCGGCAGGAATATAGTAGGGCGCTGCCAGCAGGGCGCGCAGCTCTTCCCCGGTAAAATCCTCAGCGTGCAGCAAAGGCAACGCTCGCCGCACCGAAAGCACCCCCAGCAATTGATCCAGACTGTCCTGACAGACAGGCAGGCGACGATGACGGCTGGTAATCAGGCGCTTTTTGTTCTCCTCCCAATCCTCGGAAATATCCAGAAATTCAAGCGCGCCGCGCGGCGTCATAACGTCTTCTACGACAATCCGTTCCAGGTCAAACAGGTTAAGCAGCAAATTGCCATGTTTGGCGGGAATAAGCTCGCGGCTTTCCATGACCAGAGTGCGTAGCTCTTCCGGCGTCAGTTTGGGCGCATCCGCCGCCGGACGCAACGACATACCAAAAAGGCGAAGCAGCCCGCCCGCAAACAGGTTGACGAACCAGATTGCCGGATAAAAAATTCGGGAAAGCGGCATCAGGACAAAGGCCAGACATTGGCTCAGGGAATCGGCATGAGTAGCGCCAATGATTTTCGGCGTAATTTCGGAAAACACCAGAATCACAAAGGTAATCACCAGGGTTGCAATACCCAGTACCCACTCGCTGCTGCCAAAAAGTTTCAGGCTGATGAAGCCGACCAACGCGGCAGCGGCGGCATTCACAAGATTATTGCCCAGGAGAATAACGCCCAACAAACGATCAGGACGCGCGAGCAGCGCCAGCGCCAGACGCGCCCCCAGGTTGCCCTTCTCTGCCAGATGCTTCAGCTTGTAGCGATTGGCCGCCATCATTGCCACTTCGCTTAAGGAAAAGAAGGCGGAAAGCAGCAAAAGCGCGGCCAATATCAGGAAAAGCAGCGAGAGGGGAATGGTGTCCAGGCTCAAGGTTGCAAGCGCCGTAAGGCAAAAAGTCGAGGCCAGTCGTAATTTTCAGGCGCGCCCCAGGAGAACTTCCAGGACAAACTGTTTGCCTATATAAGCCAGCAGAAGCGCGCAGAAGCCGGCAATCGTCCAATTGAGCGCCCGCCGTCCCCGCCAGCCATAGATGTGACGCCCGATCAGCAGAATGGCAAAAATAAGCCAGGACAGAACGCCGAATACGGTTTTATGGTCGAAAGTCAGAGCTCTGCCGAAAATCTCTTCAGAATACAAAAATCCGCTCCCCAAAGCCAGCGTCAAGAGGACAAAGGCAATATTGAGAATACGAAACAGCAAGGCTTCAAGAGCAAGCAGCGGCGGCATATTGCCGATCCGCCGGGAAGAAACGCGAGACGGGGAATGCAGACGCCTTTCCAATAAGCCCATAAAAATCGCGTGCGCCACCGCCAGCGCAAAGAAACCACAGGCGAGCATGGTAACCAGCAAATGAAAGCGAAAACTCAACGCGCCGATATGCGCGACGGTGTGCGTATTCGGAAAAATGAGCGGCAAAAAAGCGGCCAGCGCAGCCGACAGAAGCACAATGGGCTGAATGCCGTCCAGCCTCACCTGAAAACTTTCCAGCCAGTAAATCAACACAGCGAGCCAGGCCATCAAACAGAAAGCCAGGGCAAAGGAGAATTGCATACCGCCCTGCCCAAAGAGCAAGCCCTGTAACCCAGTGGCATGTATGACCATGGTCATGCCGACGAGGAATTTTTCCACCCGGATCACCCGGACAGACAGCGGTAACGCGCCGCTTTCCGACCAACGGCTTTTCCAGAAACGCACCCCAAGCGCGAAATAAAGCGCTCCGGCAAAGGCAAGAAGGAAGGAGAAAAGCGAGAGCTGATTTACAATAAGCATTCCAAGATTTTACCTGAAGCTGCCATGCTTGATAACCTGACGCAACGCCTTTCCAAAATCGTAAAAACCCTGCGCGGCGAAGCGCGCCTGACCGAAGCCAATATCGGCGAAGCGTTGCGAGAGATTCGCATGGCTCTTCTGGAGGCCGACGTAGCCTTGCCGGTCATCAAGGATTTCATCGCCATCGTGAAAGAAAAGGCCGTCGGCGAGGAAGTGGTCGGTTCGCTAACCCCCGGTCAGGCTTTGGTTGGTGTAGTGCATCGAGAGTTGGTCACGCTCATGGGCGGCGCGCACGCCTCCCTCAATCTGGCAACCCAGCCGCCTGCCGTTTTGTTGATGGCCGGTTTGCAGGGCGCGGGGAAAACCACAACCGTCGGCAAGCTCGGTAAATTCCTGAAAGAACAACAGAAGAAAAAAGTGCTCGCTGTTTCGGTAGACGTCTATCGGCCAGCCGCCATCGAGCAGTTAAAAACCGTTGCCCAAAACGCCGGCATTGAATATTTCCCCTCGACACGCAACGAAAAACCGGAGGACATTGCCCGTGCTGCCGTTGATTGGGCGCGGCGGCATTACTTCGACGTGCTCATCGTCGACACCGCAGGCCGCCTGAGTATTGACGAAGCGATGATGGCGGAAATTCAGATGTTGCACGCTACCCTCTCCCCGATCGAAACCCTGTTCGTGGTAGACGCCATGCTGGGACAGGACGCGGTCAATACTGCCCGCGCCTTTAACGAAGCGCTGCCTCTGACCGGCATCGTGCTGACCAAACTGGATGGCGATGCGCGGGGCGGGGCGGCGTTGTCCGTGCGTCACGTCACCGGCAAGCCTATCAAATTTTCCGGAGTGGGCGAAAAACTGACCGGCCTGGAAGCATTCCATCCCGAACGCATGGCTTCGCGCATCCTCGGCATGGGCGATGTCCTGTCGCTGATTGAGGAAGTCCAGAAAGGCGTCGACGAAGAAGAGGCGCTGGCGCTGGCAAAAAAACTGAAGTCTGGCAAGGGTTTTGATCTGGAAGATTTCAAGAATCAAATCGGCCAGATGCGCAAGATGGGAGGCATGACGGCGCTGATGGACAAACTTCCCGCGCAACTGGCGCAGGCCGCCGGCCAACTCCCCAGCGGCACGGAAGACCGGATGATCCGCCGGGTCGAAGGCATCATCAACTCCATGACCCCGGAAGAACGCAAAAAACCTGATATTCTGAAAGCCAGTCGCAAACGGCGCATCGCCACCGGCGCGGGAGTCGAAGTGCAGGAAGTCAACCGGATTCTAAAACAGTTTGAACAGACCCAAAAAATGATGAAACACCTGAGCAAAGGCGGCATCGGCAAATTGATGCGTGGCATGAAAGGCATGTTGCCTTTCTGATTACTCATCCATTATTTTCTGACCATGTTCCCGCGTTTTTTTCCCCTTCGTCTCTTTCCTTCGTCTGAAATTTTCATGCTCTCTCGCGTTCTCGCTTTCCTCCCCGCGTTCTTCGTAATCGTTGCCGCCTTCTACTACCTTCCTGTTCGCAGCAAGGAACCCAGCATTGCCGAAATGCCTGCCGCGCAAACCTTCGCGCAGGAAATGCGCGAGAAGCACGGCATGGATGAAGCCGATCTGCTGCGCCGCTTTGCCAGGCTGACGCCCAACCATCGCGTCCTTAAACTCATTGCTCCGCCCGCTCCCGGCTCCACTTCGCAACGTTCATGGCAACGTTACCGCAGCCGCTTTATTGAACACAAACGCATCCAGCAGGGACTTGATTTCTGGCAACAGCACGCCGCCACCCTGAAGCGGGCGGAAGCAGCTTACGGTGTGCCGGCGGAAATCATCGTCGCCATCATCGGAGTCGAAACCTTCTACGGGCAGAATACCGGAAGTTTCAACGCCTTTTCCACTCTCACCACCCTCGCTTTTTACGACCCCAATCGCTCCGCTTTTTTCCGGCAGGAGCTTGAGCAACTTCTGCTTCTGGCGCGTGAAAATAACCGGAACCCGGAAAGCTATACCGGCTCTTACGCGGGCGCGCTTGGCATTCCCCAATTCCTGCCCGGCAGCCTGCGCCGCTACGCGGTGGATTTTGACAACGACGGAATCATTGATCTTGCCGACAGCGAAGACGACGCCATCGGCAGCGTCGCCAGCTTTCTCGCCGCGCACGGCTGGCAAAAAAACGCGCCTATCGCCATTCCCGTCCGCATGCCTGATAATTTGCCGCCGGAAACACTTGCCACCTGGCTGGAAGGCGGCATTCGCCCGTCTCTCCCCGCGACCGTTCTTTTAGCTGCCGGAGTTGCTGCCGAACCTTTCGAGGGCGCTGACCTCAATGTAACCCTGATTGACCTCGCTACCCCGGATGTCCCGACTGAATACTGGCTGGGTTTTGAAAATTTTTACGTCCTGACCCGCTACAACCGTTCCAGCTTTTACGCCATGTCGGTCTTTCAGCTTGCCGAGCAAATCGCCCTGGCAAGAAAACGCTGAAGTCCAGACGCCGACAAGCGGCGTTCTCTGGATATAACTATTCGTTTATAGTAATTGCTCAGAGCGGTTGAAAATATCAGCCGCCGCTTTTGTTTAATAGCAACCATCACCCTTTTCGCAGGTCGGGGTAAGCATAGCGAACCTCAACATTCGAGATTGTGAAACCACAATTATGGAGATTTGATTATGCGCATTGGCCTTGGATTAGTGTTAATCGTGGCGGTTGTTGTGATAATCGTCATGAAAATCGTACTCTATTTCGGCAAAAAGCATGTCGAGAAAGAAATCAAGCGCGACTCTGATAAATAAAACGACTACCGGGTATAGCCACTCTTTCGCGCAGAAACTAACCCATCAGTCATTCCAGCGCAGGCATACTGCTGGCTGGAGTATTTTTTCATCCAACCCAGTATGGTTTGGCGTAAGTGATTTTACGTAGGGGCGCGATTTATCGCGCCCTGAGTATTGCTGCCTGCAAGACATTGCCGTCTGCAAGACCGATTTATCGCGCCCTGAACATTGCAGTCTGCAAGAAAATAAAACAGCCGGTTTCATCGTAAAACTAACTTCGGTTTGAAACCCCTTCCTTGTTCGTTTTGAGCTACAGGCATGAATGTCTGTCGCTAATTTCTTGCTGCTCTGCGTATTTCAGTCCGTTGCCTCTTCCTCCCAGCCGTCTTCGCTGCCGTTATCCAGCAACCTTTCCCCAGGACATTCCCCGCCAGACATGTCTGGCAAACTTTCCGCTTCCGGCAGGCTTTCGACCGCTTTCAGCCTTTTCGACACGGCGCGGGTACGAACTTCGGCCTTGTCAATGCTGTTTGTCGCTTCCTGCAATTTTTTTCTGGTGTGCGCTAATGCCTCGCCAAAACGGGCAAATTCGCCCTTAACCGCGCCCAAAACCGCCCAGACTTCCGCCGAGCGTTGCTCTATCGCCAGTGTGCGAAAGCCCATCTGCAAACTGTTCAGGAGCGCCGCCAGGGTCGAAGGCCCGGCCAGATTGATGCGCCATTCGCGTTGCAGGGTATCCGCCAGACCCGGACGGCGTAGCGCCTCGGCATACAAGCCTTCAATGGGCAAATAAAGAATGGCGAAATCGGTCGTATCCGGCGGCGCGACGTACTTTTCCCGAATGCGCCGCGCTTCCAGCTTCAAACACGCCTCCAGCCTTCTACCCGCCTCTTCCGCCGCTGCCGGTTCGCCCGCCTCCTGCGCTTCCAGCAGACGCTGGTAATCCTCCAGCGGAAATTTGGCGTCAATGGGAAGCCAAACCGGACTATCGGCCGCCCTGCCGGGCAGACGAATCGCAAATTCCACCCGCTCATTGCTGCCGGGCCGGGTAGCGACATTGGCCGCGTACTGTCCCGCCGTCAACATCTGCTCCAACAGATTCGCCAGTTGCACTTCGCCCCATGAACCGCGTGTTTTCACATTGGCAAACACCCGCTTTAAATCCCCGACTCCGGCGGCCAGGCCCTGCATTTCGCCCAGCCCGCGGTGCACCAGTTCCAGGCGTTCGCTCACCAGTTTGAAAGATTCGCCCAGCCTTTGCTCCAGAGTGGCATGCAGCTTTTCATCAACCGTGCGCCGCATTTCATCGAGTTTGCCCGCGTTTTCCGCCTGCAAGGCTTGCAGGCGCGTTTCCACCGCGCCGCGCAATTGCTCAAAGCGGCTATCCAGAGAACCGGAGACGCGAGTAAATTCCTGGGCAAACGCGCCCAGGCGCTCGTTCTGCCCTTGTCCTAATTGCCCGATGGATTGGGTAAGCGTCTGGCTCAAATCCTGAAAAAAGCGGCTTTGTCCCTGCCCGCGTTCTTCCCGTTCCCGCGCCGCCTGTTCCAGGGCTTCCCGCCGGATCGAAGCCATCCCGTCACGAAAAAGCTGCTCCAGACGATCCAGACGCATGACAATATCTTCATGCGCCGCTGCCCATCTGTCTTTATCCCTCCCTTTTCGCAAACGCCAACAGAGAAAAAACACGCCCGCAAGCAGCAGCGCCTGCAAAATAAAGAGAGAGACAGGAAACAAGGAAGACATCAAAGCGCACCCTGGCAGATAAGAAAAAACGTATTGTGACTCATATCGCAAAATCGGAAGCCAGCGTAACACGAATCAACGACGCCATTTGGACTTGTGCCATAAACAGGCGTTTATAAAAGGCAAAAGCCCCGTAATCAATCGCGCATTCGCCCGACACAGGCTATCATATTCAGATGTGCCACTACTTATCGAGTCCCAGCCATGATGTTTGATATTGACAACGAGACGCTTCCCCGCGAAGAGCTAAAAGCCATGCAATTACGCCGCCTTCAGGACATGGTGGCGCGTTGCTATGAGACGGTAAAGTTCTATCAGGAAGCCATGGACGAACTGGAAGTCAAGCCGCACCACATCCAGACTCTTGCTGATGTCAAACTGCTGCCGTTTACCAAGAAGGAACAACTGCGCGACAACTACCCTTACGGGATGTTTGCCGTGCCGCGTGACCAGGTTGTCCGGTTGCACGCTTCTTCCGGCACTTCCGGCAAACCTATCATGGTCGGGCATACGCGGCGCGATCTCGCCAACTGGGGGCAACTGGTCGCGCGCTGCCTTGCCGCTGCCGGTCTTCAGCCGGGCGACCGTCTGCATAACGCCTATGGTTACGGTCTCTTCACCGGCGGACTGGGGCTGCACGGCGGCTCTGAAACCCTTGGCATAACGGTCATTCCGATATCCGGCGGGCAAACGCAAAAACAGGTCATGCTCCTGCAAGACCTTGCGTCGGACGCCATGTGCTGCACTCCTTCCTACGCTCTCAACATCGTGGAAGAAGCCGAAAAACTGGGAATTGATATCCGCAAGCTGCCGCTACGGGTTGGTCTCTTCGGCGCTGAGCCGTGGAGCGAAGAAATGCGCTATGAACTCGAATCGCGCATGGGCATTGACGCGCTTGATATTTACGGTCTCACTGAGCTCATGGGGCCGGGAGTCGGCATCGAATGTCTGGCCGCCAAGAAGGGGCTGCACATCTGGGAAGACCATTTCCTTGTCGAATGCGTTGATGTCGACACCGGAGAGCCGCTCCCTCCCGGAGAAAAAGGGGAAATTGTTGTCACCTCGCTCAGCCGCGAAGCCTTCCCGATGCTGCGTTTCCGTACCCGCGACATCGCGGTGCTCGACCCCGCACCCTGCAAATGTGGTCGCACCCATGTGCGCATGAGCCGTATTTCCGGGCGCTCCGATGACATGCTCATCATTCGCGGCGTCAACGTCTTCCCTACGCAGGTTGAAGCTATCCTGATGCGCACGGAAACGCTTTCGCCCTTCTATCAGCTTGAGGTTTTCCGCGAAGGCCATCTCAATTCCCTGCGGGTCAACGTCGAAGCCAGCCCGCCTCTATACGCCAAAGGCCAGGAGTACATGGATCGCGTCTCTTCCAAGGTACAAAAGGACATCAAGGATTTCATCGGCATTTCCTGCGAAGTCAAAATTCACCCAACAGGCTCGGTTGAGCGCTCAATGGGCAAGGCCACCCGGGTCATTGACCACCGACAAGAGAAGAAATAACGAAAAAACAGAGGGCATGGGCAGCAAGGGATACTCTCCTCTGCCCTGTGCTCTGCGTGGCTGGCGGTTCAGGGGATCGCATATTGCCGGGAGCGCCAGGGCAATCGCATGAATGCCATTGTTGTAGACTCTCTGGAATACTCGTTTACGATCAGTGGGTTACGAGGGGGGCTGTTCACAGGGGATTGATTTGTGTAGTTTTCTGTCTTTTTGGAGTGTTCCATGGAGACGGAAGGCAAACTGTGTCTGGCGGACGTATTCGTCTCGATCAGCGACCCGAGACAAGCGGGGAAGGTTAGGCACGATCTGGTCGAGTTACTGGTGGTGGCGGTCAATGCGGTGCTGGTTGGAGCCTACACCTTCGTTGAGATCGAGCTGTGGGCGAAAGAAAAACTAGACTGGCTGCGGGGCTACCTCAGGCTGAAAGCGGGTATTCCCTCGCACGACACCTTTGGGCGGCTGTTTGGGTTAATTGATCCAACGCAATTCGAGGCCGCCTTTCGGCGCTGGGTCGGATCGATCCTCCCCACGCTGGGGGCCGATGCCGTGGTGGCCATTGACGGTAAGAGCAGTCGGCGCACAGGCAAGCTGAATGCGACGCCGCTGCATCTGGTGAGCGCGTTTGCCGCAGGTGCCGGTTTGGTGCTCGGGCAGCGGGCAACGGCGGCGAAGTCCAATGAAAAGACGACCATTCCTGAACTCCTGGCTACCTTGGCGCTGGAAGGCTGCATCGTCACGTTCGATGCCATGGGTACCCAGACCAACATCGCCCAAGCGATCCGCAATCGTGGCGCGCATTATGTCCTGGCGCTCAGGGACAACCAGCCGAGCCTGGCCGATTCGCTGCGCGATCTCTTTGCCCGGTTCAAGGCGGCGCCGGACAGGACACCCCACGCGATGTCCGAAACCGTGGAGAAGGATCATGGACGAATCGAGACGCGGCGTTGTTATGCCTTCGATCAACTGGCGTGTCTGCATAAACCGGAGCGGTGGCACGATCTGAACTCCTTCGCGGTGATCGAGTCACAGCGCGAAATCAAGGGCAGGACGACGCTTGCGCAGCGCTACTATCTTTCGAGTCTCGCCCCCGATGCAGATCGCCTCTTGCGGGCAATCCGCGCTCACTGGAGTATTGAAAACCGACTGCACTGGTGCATGGATGTTGTCTTCGCCGACGATCAAATGCGCGCCCGCACCGGCCATGCCGCCCACAACCTCGCCGTGCTCAAGCACATCACTCTGAACCTCATCCGCCTTGACCCTACACCACGAAAGGGCGGCATTAAGGCCCGACGCCTCATCGCCGCAACTTCCGATTCCTACCGCGCTCAATTGCTCGGGCTGACATGACTTTCATGCGATTGCCCTGACCGGCACCCAAGCGCGAAGCGCGCGGAGTTGAGCATAGTGTTAGGATGCCTGGCGAAACCGAACGCACGACCCGAAAAAAATACCACCGTCGCCTGCCAGAGCGGGATGTAACCGCGAGGCTAAACACAAACCGACCACGAGGCTTGAGCCGTACGAACCCCCTCTTTCGAGGGGACTCGGCGGAGAGTATGGGATTCGAACCCATGAAGAGTTTCCTCTTACCGGATTATCAATCCGGCGCCTTCAGCCACTCGGCCAACTCTGGAAAGACTTGAACCTTTCCACAATTGGCATGATGTCGAAATCATACTCGGAGGCGAGTCACCACGCAAGCGTCTGCGCTTCCTAACGTTTATGTTAACCGGCACCCAAGCGCGAAGCGATTGGGTGTCCAGCGACCGAAGGGAGCGGGGTTGAACATGTTGTTAGGATGCTTGGGTAGTGCTCAGATACAAGGCTAGCCGAACGCGTGGCCTGCGGAGTATACCGCTTTCGCTCGCCAGAGCGGGGACTGTCAGATCAAGTCTGAACTTCTACAACTTAGCGTATATTCCATGCTAACTTGATTGCCATGGATATGAGGCTTGGAGAAGATGGAGGAATATATTGCTCTTTAAGAACGGTTTCGATCATCTCTTTGATGTCTGCATTAGCCCGGGAATCCTCAAAACGATGAAGGAAAACAGTAGTAGTGCCTTGAGCACCTAAGCATGTTTGTTGATATGATTGACTCACATTCCTACCTCGGAGGAGGTGTATGTGAGCAGTTAACCCGTCAAAATAAACCCTTGCGTAATCAACGGTATTATTTGCATATAGATTGACATCTAGCATTTCCTTTTGTTCGATAAGAGGTGTTCGATTGTGATGTATGCCTAAAGTAGATAGCTGAAAGAGTTGTATTGGGTATTCTGAAAAATTTCCCGGATTCTTGTTTAGGATTTTTAGTCTTAGATCTTCTAGTTCATTGTGATTGAGTATGAAATCCTTAAATTCTGGTCGACTTGACGCGGCTGCCCTCCAAACGATGCTAAGGAAAAATAGTTGAAGCGCGTGTGCTTCGTGAATGTCAATTAGGCGGTGGTGCGGCTTTCCATCAACGAGGACTTGGTCATTACTTTTTAGCTCTCTTTCGCTAGACCATCCGCTCCATACCAATTTGTATCTACGCAATATATCAATACCTTTTGCGTCGATGTCTGCAAGAATATTTTCACCGGTTTGGGTCACGAGTGCGCTGTCGTACCAGCTATTCGATCTGCGCTTAGTTTTTGAATCAATTCCTGTCTCCACAAACTTTTCCCCCCTTCGTTCCAAGCGAGTGAGAGCGAGAGGCAATATATGCGATTTAACAAACGTGCCTCTTGTTCTTGTGAGTGCGCACAACTGGTTAGGGTTCATACGAGGAACAAGTTCAATGTAACGAATATTTCCTGCGCCTAGCGCAATGCCTAACGTAAAAGCTAAGCGGCAGACCCGCCGCAGGCGGGGCTGTCCGGCTTGAGCGCAAAGTTAGGCACAGCGCCAAATCAGTGCGCAGTTTGCGGAGCATAACATCTGCGTACGTCGGTGCGGGTTGCAACCGCGCGACCAAACACTGATCGCGCGTAGCGCGAAAGCGGCACGGGCTTGAACGCGCGCATACGGTATAGCGTCAGAGCGTCCGCTTGAATGAAATGCTAGGCCACCACCGACCGAATATTGCCACAAGCAGAAAATAGATGGCCAGAAGGAATGCAATTATGTCCAACGCCCCAACCAGTGGAATGGAAACACGGTAAAAGACGTTGATGGAGTGGTTAATTTTATAATTAATAAGCATAAAAACCAGACACGCCACTGAAACAACTCCAATGCACCAGCGCCAGAGTGGGCGAATCTTGCGATGGCTCACATACGCTGCGGGGCTTGCTGATGTTGAGCAATGATTGTCTGACATGCCATGCCTAACGTTTATGTTAACCGGCACCCAAGCGCGAAGCGATTGGGTGTCCAGCGACCGAAGGGAGCGAGGTTGAACATGTTGTTAGGACGCTTGGCGAAACCGAACTCACGCTCAATCGAACGCACGACCCGCAAAGAATACCACCGTCGCCTGCCAGAGCGGGATGTAACCGCGAGGCTGAACGTTGAACGGATGCAGCGCAAAAGAATGAAGGCGGCATGGATGTGAGGGTGGTCATGAGTGCGGTGGCCGTGCTGCCTAACGTTTATGTTAACCGGCACCCAAGCGCGAAGCGATTGGGTGTCCAGCGACCGAAGGGAGCAGTGTTGAACATGTTGTTAGGACGCTTGGCGAAACCGGACTCACGCTCAACCGAACGCACGACCCGCAAAGGATACCACTACCGCCTGCTGGAGCGGGATGTGAGCGCGAGGCTGAATATTGAGCGGATGCAGTGCAAGAGAATGAAGGCGGCATGGATGTGGGGGTGGTCATGAACGCGGTGGCCGGGCTGCCTAACGCTCAAGCTAACCGGCAGCGAAGCCGTCCGGGTTGAGCGCAATGTTAGGCTCCAAAGTATAACGAAGCCGACAGCCCAAAACGGTAGGCAGATATTAGATTACTGGATGGGCACTGTTGGAGGAGCGATAGATGTTCCCGCAACTATAATTAAAACGCCTACAATATTGAGGAAAAATGAATTCTTGGCATCTTCCCAATGCGCTATAAGGAAGAACAAAGCTGCTCCCGGGATAAAAAAACATGCCAGACCCCATAAAATACCAGTTCTGAATGCAGCTATTAATATACCAAACCCACCAATAATGGCTATGGCTGCACCTACGATTATCAATACGTTATGCACTTTGTATTCTCCTTAACCTAACACGGCTGAAGTGAGCAGTCTAACGTTTATGTTAGACAAACTGTCTTGAAAGCAGCAGTGTCATATAATTTGTAAACATTGTCAATTAATTTAAAACAGCGGTTGTTTTTTGATTAGACAAACCTAAAATTAAGCTGATGGAAAATAAACCACCAAAGTTACTGGATCAGTTGCGCGGGGCGATTCGGGCGCGGCATTACAGCATTCGCACGGAGAACGTTTATTGCGATTGGGCGCGGCGCTTCATTTTGTTTCACGGCAAGCGCCATCCGCGCGACATGGCGGCGAACGAGGTCACGGCGTTCCTGACACATCTGGCGAACGAACGTAATGTGTCCGCTTCGACCCAGAATCAGGCGAAGAGCGCCTTGCTGTTTCTCTACAAGCAGGTGCTCGGCATTGAGTTGCCGTGGCTGGATGAGATCGTGCAGGCCAGGCGCGGCACGCGCTTGCCGGTGGTGTTAACGCCGCGCGAGGTGCGCGACTTGCTCGGCGCGACGCAAGGCACGATGGGGCTTATCGTCGGGTTGTTATAGTGCTTCTCGTAATTATTTTTACCCTTTCTCGCTTGCAGGATAGGATGTCTGAAGGTTGATAGAGTAAGATTATTTAGGAAAAGCACTATATACGGAACCGGTATGCGCCTGCTTGAATGCCTGCGTCTACGTGTGAAAGATGTAGAACTGACACGCCGCGAAATTCTGATTCGAGAGGGCAAGGGTAGCAAGGATCGCGTGACGGTATTACCGGAGAATCTCGTGTTGCCGCTACAGAAGCATTTGACGCGTGTAAAAACATTGCATGACGCGGATATTGCCGCTGGTTTCGGCGAGGTGTATTTGCCCGACGCACTGGCGCATAAATATCCACGCGCGGCGCGGCAGTGGGGATGGCAGTGGGTGTTTCCGAGTCCGGTACGCTCGCTGGACCCGCGCTCAGGGGCAGAGCGGCGACATCATATTTATCCCGAAAGCGTGCAACGCGCGGTACGCGAAGCGGCGCGGCATGTCGGCATCGTCAAGCCGTGCACGCCGCATGTGTTGAGACACAGCTTTGCGACGCACCTGCTCCAGGCCGGTTATGACATCCGCACGGTACAGGAGTTGTTGGGACACAGCGACGTGAAGACGACCATGATTTACACACATGTGCTCAATCGCGGCGGGCGCGGCGTTGTCAGCCCGCTGGACGCATTGTAAGCAAAGCGGAGCAGGCAAAACGTCACTTACTCGAAATCTGCTTTTATCCGCGCCCTGCCCCAGCAGGGCGAAAGGCGGCGCAAAATTCCGGGTTGGTTTCTAGATACGCGCCGCCGATGAGATCAATGCAGTAAGGCATGGCGGAGAAGACGGCATGCAGGCATTCGGCAATGGCCGCCGGTTTGCCGGGCAGGTTGATGATGAGGCACTGCCCCCGGACTCCGGCAGTCTGGCGGGAAAGAATCGCCGTCGGCACGGAAGCTAATGATACCGAACGCATCAACTCGCCAAAGCCCGGCAGCATTTTGGAACAGACCTTTTCGGTAGCCTCCGGTGTTACGTCGCGGGGAGCAGGGCCGGTGCCGCCGGTGGTGACGATGAGGCAACATGCTTCATCGTCGCTTAATTCCCGCAGCGTGGCTTCGATCAACGCTTCGTCGTCTGAGATGATGCGGGCGACAGCTTCCCAGGGGTTTTTAATTGCCTGAGTGAGCCATTCATGGATGGCGGGGCCACCCTTGTCTTCGTACTCGCCAAGGCTTGCCCGGTCGGAAACGGTAAGAATGCCAATACGCGCGACGTTGCTCATAGCAAAAAGCCTCCATCGAGTTCTGTATCCGGCGTGCTTTGCCAAATAGCGCTTTCCAGAAGTTGTGCCTGCGCGGTTTCGTCCATGTTCAGAGCGTTGTGTCTGCCTGGAGCCACGAGCAGGACATCGGCGTGTGTCATGGAGAGGATGTTGCCGCTGCTCTGCGACGCGGCAGGCGTTGCGACATAGGCCCCGCTGGCGTCGCGGGAGAGTGTGGCGCGGACGAACTCGGCGCGTCCCTGTTTGGTCTTGACCGCCTTCGCCAAACGCACAGGAATCGCGCGGCGGAACAGACGGCGGTGTCCCATGAGGCGGCGCAGCGCGGGCAGGACGAGTTGCTCGAAGCAGACCATGCTGGAGACGGGGTTGCCGGGTAGGCAGAATACGAGGGCGTGATCTGAAGTGCCGAAGGCCACGGGGTGGCCGGGACGCATTTCGACGCGCCAAAAATGAATAGTGACACCCAAGGCAGCAAGTGTGGGGCGCACATGGTCATGCACGCCGACGGAAGTTCCGCCGGAAATCAAAAGCACGTCATATTCGAGTCCCTGCCGCAAAAAGCTGGCTAATTCTTCCGGGTTATCACGGGCGATACCAAGGAGTATGGGTTCGATGCCCAACGCCTGTGTCTGCGCCATGAGGGCGTAGCTGTTCGAGTCGGGGATTTTGCGGGGGTCGAACGGTTCATCCAGTGCTTCGAGTTCGTCGCCGTTCGACAGGATGGCGACGCGCGGCTTGCGAACGACTTTGACTTTTGCCCGCTTGACCGTAGCCAGCACGCCGATTGTGCCGGGGGTGATTTCTTCGCCGGGCTGGAGCACGACCTCGCCTTCGCGCATGCTTTCGCCACGCTGGCGGATGTCGGTTCCGGGCTTGACGGGGATGGGAAATTCGACTTTGTCATGTTCCAGTGGGCGAGTGTCTTCCAAGCGAACTATGGTATCCGCGCCTGGTGGCAGCGGCGCGCCGGTCATTATTCTGGCGCACTGGCCGGGTTGGAGGGAGAAGCGGGGAGTATCGCCCGCCTTGATGTCTTCGATGATTTGTAGTGTTTTGGGGGCTTCTCCGATGTCGGCGGCACGCGTAGCATAGCCATCCATCGCGGAAACATCATAAGGTGGCAGGTCGCGGTTGGCGCAGACTTCTTCGGCAAGCGCCCGGCCAAGCG
This sequence comes from Betaproteobacteria bacterium, assembly GCA_009777925.1. GTDB lineage: Bacteria > Pseudomonadota > Gammaproteobacteria > Burkholderiales > Rhodocyclaceae > Azovibrio. Next base: position 16,548 of record WRKX01000003.1, read on the forward strand.
CCTCACCAAGTCCGACTTCTTCCGCGTCCAGCGGGATTATTTTGCCGAGGATGCAGGCTTGCGCTTCCGAGACGGACAGGCCGGGAGTTTTGGGGGGTTCAGTGGCGATTTTCATGTTGTTTAGTTTCCAAAGTATTGTAGCGCCTTTCCAGCGTCTTCCGGGGTGTCGAGGTCGATAAAGCTATTAAGTTCCCTGTCAAGGCCAGTCAGATCGTGTTCGTCGACATAGCAGACATTCAGTTCCGGGAGTGTCGCAATGAGACCCGGTTTGCCGGGGCGAGCCAGCACGCCGCGTAACGCGGGCAGAGCCGAGACGGCGTAGAACGCGGTGAGCGGGTAAGGGTATCCGCCGATAACCGGGACAACGGCCTGATATTCGGCGCGATGAGTCGCCAGCCGCTCAATGATTTCCGGTTGTAGGTAGGGCATGTCCGCCGCCACGGCAAAGACCCAGGGAGTTGTAACGTGTTGCAGACCCGCGCACAACCCGGCAAGCGGCCCGGCTTCGGGAATTTCGTCGCATACCTGCTTTGCTTCTATGTTGTCGCGTAGGCGCTGGACGCTGACCAGAATGTCAGGAAAAAGCGCCCGCGTCAGATCAAGCATGCGTTGAAGCAGACTTTGCCCGCCGAATTGCAGGGAAAGTTTGTCACGCCCCATCCGGCGGGAAGCGCCGCCGGCAAAAATCAGCGCCGTGCAGTCCGCGATCATGTCCGGGCAGTGTCGATGTATTGAAGAAGGAAATCGGCCAGTCCGCCGAGATCATTGAGTGTGAAGTGTGGCAGTTCAGGGTAAACCTCAGGGCAATCGGTGGCGATGGCGATCAGGCCGTCGCCAATCTCGCAGCGCGGCGGTTTGCCGAGAGCGCGGCGCATGATTTCGATCTTTGGCCCGGCGGCGTGCGAAAAACCTTCAGCCAGCACCATGTCGGCCTCACCCAGAAAGCGTCTGGCAAGTTGCAGAGGTTCTCGTTCCGCGTCGGCATCAGCGATCAGTTGCAGCGCGCCCGTGGTAACGAGCATGCTGAGGGCTGCACCGGCGTTCTTGTAGCGCCAACTGTCCTTGCCTTCAGTATCAAGCTGGACTTTGTGATGGGCGTGCTTGATGGTGGCCACGCGCAATCCCCGCCGGATCAATTCCGGGATGAGGCGTTCGATGAGGGTGGTTTTGCCGGAATTGGAATGACCGACGAAGATAAAAACGGGAGGTGTCATGTTGGGAGGGGAGTAAGGGTAGTTCTAAGGGTGTGGCGTTACCCAGGATTCGCCCTGGGGGGTAATTTCTTTTTTCCAGATCGGAGTACGCGCCTTGAGTTCGTCAATCAGCCAGCGGCAGGCGGCGAAAGCGGGAGCGCGATGCTCCGCGCCCGCGACGATGAGAACGATGTTGTCACCGGCGCGTACCGTGCCCAGGCGATGAACGATACGCGCGTCGATGAGGTCGAACCGGGCAATTGCTTCATCACGCAGACGTAACAATTCGGCAAGCGCCATGCCGTGATGCGCCTCGAACGCGATTTCGTGGACGTCGCGCCCTTCGGAAAAATCGCGGGCGCAGCCGAGGAAGGTAGCGATGCCGCCGATGCGCTTCGAGTGTTCACGCAGAGCGGCGACCTCCGCGTCGAGAGAGAAGTCTTCCAGTTGCAGGCGGACGGCGGCGCTCATCTCATCCTCCGGAAAAGGCGGACATAAAAACGATTTCCGCGCCATCGGCAAGCGGCGCGGCGTCCTGTTCGCCGACCCGCTGTCCATTGACCGCCACGATAGCGACGATCTCGAAGGCTTCGGGGTGGCGTACCCGCAGTGTGTCGCGCACGTCCTGCCAGCGCAAGCCTTCCCGGAAATCCAGGGCGATCTGGCGTGTGCCGGCGCGTTCGGCGACCGGGCCGAAAAAGAGTACGTTAATCATGCGATGTGTCCTCGGTAGGGGCGACCGGCAGGTCGCCCCCGTCGGCGGGAGGGGTACGTCGCCATGTGCCGCTCCTGCCCCCGCTTTTTTCTTCCAGTTGGATGTTTTCGATGCGCATCCCCCGATCAATGGCTTTACACATGTCGTAGATGGTCAGTAACGCCCCGGCGGCGGCGGTGAGCGCCTCCATTTCGACTCCGGTCGAGCCGGCGCAGCGTGCTGTAACTCTGGTCTGGACGCCGACGCAACCCTCGGCGTCCGGCGCGAGAATTTCACTGAATTCGACTTCGACGCCGGTCAGCGGCAGAGGATGGCACATCGGGATCAGATCGGGGGTGTGCTTGGCGGCCATGACCGCCGCGACATCGGCCACGGCGAGCACGTTGCCCTTATTGATCGTACCGGCGCGAATGCGTTCCAGGGTGGCCGGACGCATGCGCAGAACGCCGCTGGCGGTCGCGGCGCGGTTGCTCTCCGGTTTGGCGGAGACATCAACCATGCGGGCGCGGCCCGTGGCGGAGAAGTGAGTAAGATGGTCTGGTTCGTTCAAGGAAGCTCCTTTTCAGAAGTGCAGGTTAGGGTAAGTTTAGCAAACCCCATATCTGGGGAAAAGGTAATGGCGATGTTGGGGTTCGCGTTCCTCTCACCCCACCCTACCGCCTGAAGCAACCGCTTTAGCGCGTCCTGGTTGAATTAGATGTTAGGATTCACATCTAAACTCAGCAATGATTTTAGGCGAAAGAAGGCACTTGGTGATCCACCCAAATAGTATGCTAAAGCCGACAGCGAAAAGCACACTTATCACCTCGATGGCGTAAACGAAAAATTGCATATCCGGGGCATCGGGATGCGTGTTTGCCGCAAATTGTTCTTGCATGGACGAGAACATGATGAACTGTAGTGCTATTCCGCCAAGATTCCAGATGATACCCAGTACCATGATTCCAATGAAGCATAAACGCGCCCAGTTCCAACGTTTGAGCAGCCCGACAGAACTGACGAGGATGAACACCGAAAAAATCAGAAACGCGATGAATAAGATGTGAAAATTATTAATCATAAAAACCATGATTGGCGGCATATCCGGCGGAGGTGGAGCCTGCAAGGCTTGGTTGAACTCCGGGCTGCGAAATACGGTAAAAATCATGATGTTCTGCAGAATAGAGATGACGGTGCAAAAGCCTGAAACCACAATGAATATCCAAGCCATAACCGTAATGAAAGTTGATCTGTTTTGTGCTTGATCCACGGCCTTTCTCCGGATACTGATACGATCTATCGCGCTTTAGCGCGTCAGAATGAATTGTTAGGATCAGTTTTTTCTCGCATTTTGCCAGAGATCCCAACGACGATTTAGTTCAGCAACGGCACACCATTGAATCGTGCCAATAGCACCTGCGACAGCAACACCAGGAACTGTGCCATTTGGAACTTGCAATGAAAGTAGCGCAAGCGGTAAACCAGTAAAGATCAAGATAAGGTGAACCGAAACATCATACTCTCCGTGGCCGAAAAAGGCCACATCCAACCACAACATTGACCAGCCACAGTACAGAGTAAGAACTTTTTTCACAGGCCAAGGCATAAGGCACCTAACCCCCGATATACGACATCTCTATTCTACCGGATAGCGCCTCGGTCATTTCATGGCGCAGTTGAGAATAGCGGTCGGCGCGACTACGCCAGACGGCGGTAATGTGTTGCCGTAATGCCACCTCATCACCGGGTTGGGCGCGTATGAGGGTACGTAAATCTATGCCATCGGTGGCGAAGAGGCAGGTGTAGAGCTTGCCGTCCGTGGACAGGCGTAGTCGACTACATGTGTGACAGAACGCCTGCGTGACCGAGGTGATAACGCCGATTTCCCCGCTGCCATCCTGCAATGCCCAGCGTTCCGCTACGCCTTCGCCCTCTGTTAAGGAGGCAATGGGAACCAGGGGATATTCGCGCTCAATCAGCGCCAGAATTTCCCCGGCGCTGACCACATCGTCAAGCCGCCAGCCGTTGGTGTTGCCGACATCCATGTATTCGATAAAGCGCATGATAACGCCGCTATGGCGAAAACGGCGAACCAGCGGCAGAATCTCGCTCTCGTTCACGCCGCGCTTGATGACCGCGTTGACCTTGACCGGCGTCAGTCCCACAGCCTCCGCGGCGGCAATGCCTTCAAGCACGGCCTCGGGTGAAACGCGGTTGCCAGTGATGCGGCGAAAGATGTCTTCATCCAGCGCGTCGAGACTTATATTGAGACGCATCAAACCCGCGTCTTTCAGGGCGCGGGCTTTTTTTGCCAACAGCGTGCCGTTGCTCGTCATGGCGAGTTCGATGGGCTTGCCATCGTTATCACACAGCCTGGCGAGCATTTCGACCAGCCGCTCAATGCCGTGCCGCAGCAGCGGCTCACCCCCGGAGAGGCGAATTTTACGCACGCCCAGCGCGATACATTGCCGGGCGACGCGAACGATCTCCTCGAAGCTCAAAAGATCGGCATGGCGCAGAAAAACGAAATCCCGCCCGAAAACCTCACCCGGCATACAGTACGTACAGCGCAGATTGCAGCGATCCGTCACAGAAATTCGCAAATCACGCAGGGGGCGCCGCAAACTGTCGAGACAAGCCACCCCTGTATGCAAATCGCGCATCAACATCAATACTCTGCGAATGAATTATATTGGCCTGGCTGTGCGTTCAGTGGCGGTTTACTCCTCTTCTTCCTCTTCAGCGCCGGAATCTTCCACAGGCATGGTTTGCTGCGCGGGAGCGGAAGGCTTGAAAACTTCCAGCGCAATGCCGGGCGGGTCGGCCAGGTTGATTCCCTGGGCAATTGGCGGCAGTTTATGCACAACGCCCTTGTGGCAGTCAATGCAGGTCTGCCCCTTTAACAGCCCATCCTCGTGCTGATTGACGGAACGGTAGCCTTGCATGCTGAAGTCGAAAGACTGGGAATCATGGCAATTGCGGCATTCCTGCGAGTCGTTGGCCTTCATGCGCCGCCACTCGTTTTGCGCCAATTGCGCGCGCTTTGCCTCGAATTTTTCGGGCGTGTCAATGCTTCCCAATATCTTGTGCAGGACTTCGTTGCTGGCCTGCACCTTGCGGATCATTTTGGGAACAAACTCCTTCGGCACATGACAATCCGAGCAAACCGCCCGCACGCCACTACGGTTGGCGTAGTGAACGCTGGTCTGGTATTCCCGGTACACGTTGTCCTTCATTTCGTGGCAACTGATGCAGAACGCTTCCGTGTTCGTCCAGTCCATCGTCGCGTTGAAAACAGCCACAAACAGAACGCCCAGAACGAAGGCCGTTATGATGGGAATCGTCAGTAAACGTTTCCACCCCTTACGGCGCTTTGCCGCAGAAGCGGAAACTTCAACAGGAGATTTGGTATTCATTTGTGCTCCTCATGACAGTCAGTGGCGATCGGCAGGCGTTATCTTGCGCGCTGGAAAGTATTGGCAACCAGCGGTTTGGCGTCAACCTGAGGAACATGGCATTGCACACAGAAATAGCGCCGGGATGAAACATGGGATAAAACTGTTCCGTCCGCTGCCTCGAAGTGGGTTTTTGAGATCTTGGTGGCTCTTTCCTTCTTGTAGTTTTCCCAGGAATGGCAATCCATACACTTGTTGGCTTTCAAGGTGACGGGATATTTATCTATCTCATGCGACACCATTGGCGGCTGATCCGTGAAATTGCGATCCAACGGGTCCGTGTCGCGCACCTTCTTGAGACCTTCGCCGGTAGGTTCCTTTTCCGGCGCCGAAACTGGCGCGGCGCGCAACGTGACAAGACCGCCGTCATCCGCGGCCTGGGAAACGCCGGTAAACAGCAGCAAACCGGTTGCCAGCACGGTAGCGGGGATAAGGGCAAGGAAGCGTTTTTTCATGATGAACTCCTCTGGTCGAAGCGATGGGTTAACCTGAAAACCTGTTTACTGCAAACATCTATACAGCGTCCGCAGTTGGTACAGCGAGAATCAAGAATGACGGGGCTATCCTGCCCCATTTTTTTTAATGCCGGGCGAATCACCTGTGGTTCCGGGCAGACAGCGAAACAATCCATACAGTCGTCGCAGGCGTCCCGCCGGGGCGCTGCCACGCGCAGCAGCGCCGTTTTGCCGAGCAGGCTGTAGAACGCGCCCATCGGACAGAGATGGCCGCACCAGCCCCGGGAGGCAACTAACAAATCGTAAAGAAACACGGCGACGAGAATCCACAGCCCCGCGCCCATGCCGAAAAACAGGCCGCGATGGGTGATTGAGACCGGGTTTATCCATTCCATTGCCAGGGTTCCGGTGAGGGCGGCGGCAATGAACGTGCCGCCCAGAAACCAGTAGCGGGTATTGGCGGGAAGCGCGTGGTTGGCTTTGATATTGAGCCGCCGCCGCAGCCACGCGGCGGCATCGGTAAGCATGTTGACCGGGCAGACCCAGGAGCAGAACACGCGCCCGCCGACGAGCAGATAAAAAACCATCACGATGAGCGCGCCGATAATGGCCGTAGCGGCGGGCAGGAATCCGGTAGCCAGCACTTGCAGGAATATGTAGGGGTCGGTCAGAGGCACAACATCCAGTATGAGGCTGGAGGACAGGTTGCCCTTAATGATCCACAGGGAATCGGTTGAGGCAGCGGTTGAGACGGATGACAGAGCCGCTTCCGGCTGGAAACCGGCCAGACTGCCCGTGTTGGTCAGGGCAGGATCGGTCAGAGCGGAGCCAGGTTGTTTGCCATTGCCGATCCAGGCGGCGAGCCACGGACTGAGCATGAAAAGCGCCAGAATGCCCAACTGGCTCACGCGGCGCAGCAGCAGCCACTTGTGGGCAGGAAGCCATCCCTTGCTCGCAATGGCGTCCTCTCCGGGTCTGTTCGGGAGGCGGGCGCTCATGGCTCGCTCCCCGGAGCAGGACCGTTGAAGAATTCAGGATCAGGAGGATCGGCGAGATCGTCGAGGCGTGGAGGCGGACCATCGTAGACGCGAGTATCCCCGTAGGCCCTGCCTTCCAGCCCGCGCACTTCAAATTCCTGTTGAGGCCCGATCAGTGAGCCGCCATGTTTTTCCTTCTCTTCCCATCCCTTGAGATAATGCTCGCCAATCCTGCCTTGCGCCAGCGCGGGCGGCAACACCCTGATGGCCGATTCCGCCAGAATGCAGGCTTTTTCGCACAGGCCGCAGCCGGTGCAGAGATCCGAGTGCACCGTGGGCAGAAGCATGGCGTGTTTGTCGGAACGGGGGTTATGCCGTTTTTCCAGGGTGATGGCCTTGATTCTCTCGACTTGCCCGTCTGCTGTGGTTTTTTCTGCGCTGACCGGGCAGACGTTATGGCAAATCTCGCAACGCAGTCCGAGGAAAGCGATACAGGTCTCCTGGTCTATGAGAACCGCCAGACCCATGCGCGCTTCGTTGATGTCTTCCAGCTTCGGGTCGAGCGCGCCGGTGGGACAATTTCTGATGCAGGGAATGTCCGGACACATCTCGCAGGGGCCGGTTCGCGCCGTGAAGTACGGCGTGCCGGTCGGCACCGGATCACCCGGCGCGGCGAGCTTCAGGATGCCGGGAGGGCAATCCCGGACGCACAGGCCGCAACGGGTGCAGGCCGCTAGAAATTCCGCTTCCGGCAACGCGCCGGGAGGGCGCAGAGCCAGCGCGGCAAGCGCGCTGGCCTGATGCGAATAAACGCCGACGCCCAGCGCCATGAGACAGCCGCAACCCGCCGCCCCGGCCATGCCGGAGAGGAACTTGCGCCGCCCCGGAGAAGTCTTCGGTTTCTCCGGGCGGCTCTGTTCAGCGGGCTTATCCGTACTCATCGCCTGATCTTTTCAGCGGGGCGTTATCAGGCGCGCACCACCTTGACGGGACACTTCTTGAAGTCCGTTTCCTTGGAAAGCGGACAGGTAGTGTCCAGGATGAGCTTGTTGATGAGTTTGGCCTCGTCGAAGAAAGGGACGTACACCAGGCCGCGCGGCGGCTTGTTGCGCCCTCGTGTATCGACTTGCAGCGTAATCTCACCCCTGCGGGAAATGACTTTCACTCTGGCGCCCTGGCGGAAACCACGCGCCTTGGCATCGTCCGGGTGCATGAAAATAACCGCTTCCGGCACGGCGCGGTGCAATTCTTCCACCCGCCGGGTCATGGAGCCGGTGTGCCAATGCTCCAGCACGCGGCCCGTGCACATCCACAGGTCGTATTCCTTGTCCGGTACTTCCGGCGGAGGCTGATACGGCAGGGCAAAAATGTTCGCCTTGCCGTCTTTTTGCCCGTAGAATTTGATGCCTTCGCCCTTCTGCACGTAAGGGTCATATTGCTCGTTGAAACGCCACAGGGTTTCCTTGCCGCCAACGACAGGCCAGCGCAGGCCGCGCGCTTTGTGGTAGGTATCAAAGTCAGCCAGGTCGTGCGCATGGCCCCGACCAAAGGCGGCATATTCCTCAAATAACCCTTTCTGCACGTAGAAGCCGAAATATTCGGATTCGTCGTTGGTATAACCCTTGATGGCGTGCGCGTTGACGGCAGCCGCGTTTTCCTTCGGGAACTTGTTGGCAACGCCGTTGGCGTAGAGAACGTCATACAGGGTCTTGCCCTTGTATTCCGGCTTCTTGTCAAGCAGCTCCGCCGGCCATACCTCTTCCGTCTTGAAACGTTTGGAAAATTCGATGTATTGCCAGAGGTCGGAACGAGCCTCGCCCGGCGCTTTGACCTGCTGGCGCCAGAACTGGGTGCGCCGTTCGGCGTTGCCGTAAGCGCCTTCCTTCTCCGCCCACATGGCTGTGGGCAGTATCAGGTCGGCCGCCTGCGCGGACACCGTGGGGTAGGCGTCAGAGACGACCACGAAAGCATTGGGATTGCGCCAGCCGGGATACATTTCATCATTGATGTTCGGCCCGGCCTGCATGTTGTTGGTCGTAGAAGTCCAGTAGCACTTGATGTTGCCATCCTTCAACTGGCGGCTTTGCAGAACGGCGTGGAAGCCGATCTTGTCGGGAATCGTCCCTTCGGGCAGTTGCCATTGTTTCTCGGATATTTTCCGATGCTCCGGGTTCATGACCACCATGTCGGCGGGCAGGCGGTGCGCGAAGGTGCCGACTTCACGCGCCGTGCCGCAGGCGGAAGGCTGCCCGGTCAGGGAGAAGGGGCCATTGCCAGGCTTGGAAATCTTGCCGGTCAGGAGGTGGATGTTGTAGAACATGTTATTAACCCAGGTGCCGCGCGTGTGCTGGTTGGCGCCCATCGTCCAGAAGGACATCACCTTTTTGTTCGGGTCACAGAACAGTTCGGCCAGCCTCTTCAGCTGGTCGGCTGGTACGCCGGAGAGTTCGACGGCTTTTTCCAGCGTGTATTCGGAAACGAATTTGGCGTATTCCTCGAAGGAGATAGGCTCGGACGCGCCGGGATCGCCCTTGGGGTTACCGTCTTCGCCCGGGTAGCCATTGGCGGTGGCTTTTGCTTCGAGCGGATGCTTGGGACGCAGGCCGTAACCAATGTCGGTAACCCCCTTCTTGAAGTTGACACACTTGTCAATGAAAGCCTTGTCGAACTTTTTGTTCTGGATGATGTAGTTGGCGACAAAATTCAGGATGGCCAAATCGGATTGCGGCTTGAAGATCATCGAGTTGTCGGACAGCTCATACGAACGATGCTCGTAAGTCGACAGGACGTGGACTTCGCACTTATCATGGGTCAGACGGCGGTCAGTGACGCGCGACCACAGTATCGGGTGCATTTCCGCCATGTTGGAACCCCAGAGGATGAAGGCGTCGGCGTTCTCGATGTCGTCGTAACAGCCCATCGGCTCGTCAATGCCAAAGGTACGCATGAAGCCAACCACGGCGGAAGCCATACAGTGACGGGCATTCGGGTCGAGATTGTTGGAGCGGAAACCCGCCTTCATCAATTTGGAAGCGGCATAGCCTTCCCAGATCGTCCATTGCCCGGAGCCGAACATTGCGATAGAGGTCGGGCCGGTGGTTTTCAGAGCCTCCTTCCACTTTTCTTCCATGATATCGAAGGCTTCTTTCCACGAGACAGGCTCGAAATTACCGTTCTTGTCATATTTGCCGTTTCTCTTTCGCAACAAAGGTTGCGTTAGCCTGTCCCTGCCGTACATGATCTTGGAGAGGAAATAGCCCTTGATGCAGTTCAAGCCGCGATTAACCGGCGAATCCGGGTCGCCCTGCGTGGCAACCATCCTGCCATCCTGCACACCCGCCAACACTGAACAGCCAGTGCCGCAGAAACGGCAGGGTATCTTGTCCCAGCGGATGCTTTTGTCGCCAGCGGACTGGGCAAGGACTCCGGCGGGCAACGTTACGCCGGCTACCGCAGCGGCGGTGGCAACGGCTTGGGTTTTCAGGAAATCGCGGCGTGTGGTCATTTCAGTTCTCCTCGAGAGCGTGTTCTTCATCCGAATACTCCTGGTCAGAATATTCGTAAGAAAGGGTTATAGACATTACTTGCGGGATATAGTGGACTTGGATGATGGAATCGGAGACGGCATAGTCCGGGCCGTCTTCCAGCAGGACAATCATGCGCCCGGTGCCGCTGTCGGCTGCCACGCTGGCTCCGGGCACGGTTTTGACAGCGACCTTTATTGCTTCAGCATGTTCTGGCAGGAACTTCAGGACGAGGCTGACAATTCTCATTGTGGGATTCTTTCCGGGCAGAAGTTTGAATGCGGGCTGGGCGGCAGAGGGGTTTGCATGGAAATAGCATGGGTAGGACAGGACGCCACGCATTCGCCGCAGCCGGTACAACGCAATTCTGTGATTTCCGGTTTTGCCGGGGAACCCACGCGCGGGGTAAAACGAATGGCCCCTGCCTCGCAATGCTCTTCACAGGAACGGCACAGTACACCCTTATGGGGCAGGCAGGCCGTGTTGATCGTAGCCCGGATCGTCCATGGGGGAAGATCGGAGGAAAAAATCAGAGCCGGCGCCTGGGAGGATTCGTTCTGGCGGGCATGTTCCGCGCAGGCATGGACGCAATCCGCGCAGAACGTGCAATGCGCCCGCTGGAAATCGGCCTCCGGGAACCCACCCGCGCCTTCCGCGAGCAGCCCGGTGGGACACGCCGCCACACAAACGCCACAGCGGACACAGGCGCGTGTGAAAAGCGCTTCGTCCACCGCCCAGGGAGGACGGCGTGGAGTTATCACAACGCTACGCAAACGCTGACCACGCAAAAAGGTACGGCGACCCATATCCACAAACTCCCTCCTCTCCAAGGAACCAGTGTCGACCGCAATGCTAGTCAGTGATGGAAAACTATCCTTGATTTAGGTCAAAAATTTAAAATAGCCTGATTGCAAGTATATACATCCTTATAAGTTGGATAGCATAGTTTATGCGTAGCAGATGTTTACTTCTGTTCGGCGCGCTGGATGTCTACGACAACGGAAGCGCGATAGTGCTTCCATTTCACCAGAATGACGTAGGATCGTGGCGAGACGACAGTTTTCAGCCAATTGGACTTTGTTGTCTGCGAGGTTGGCACCGAGATTTCCATCGTCTCGCCAAAGTGCTTGCGCGCGTTGCCGGAAATCGTGTTGGCTATTTCCCCGGCGGCGTCAAGCAGGCGTTCATCGCTCCGGTTCTGCTCGCCCATGACAAGCAAAAGATGAGTCAACATGCTGTGCGGCGCGGAAAAATAGATGCGCCCGGTGAATCCACCGGACAGCGTGATGTAGCTGGTCAGGTCGAAGGTAGCGGATGGAACATCGTCTTCCAGCAGGTATGCGGTCTTGATCTCCACCTTTTCCTGAGTGATCTGGAAGAAAAAATTGCTGACTGCTTCCACGAAAATAAGAATATCTTTTTCGTTAATGGCGCTCATGGGCTGGTAAGCTCCAAAAAAGCCGTAATCAGATCTTCATCGGAAAACGGTTTGTAAAGAAATCCGCGCGCGCCTTTTTTCAGCGCCTTCAGCGCCGTGGCTTTGTCGCTCAACGCGGAAACGACGAGGATGTTGCAATCCGGGTTAATTTCGATCATTTTTTCCGTACACTCTACGCCATCCATTTCCGGCATGGTGATGTCCATCGTAACAAGTTCCGGCTCGTGCTCCGTGAAGAGAGTGATGGCTTCCTTGCCGTTCCTGGCCATGCCGAGCAACTGAACATCGTTCATTCTCTTGTCGCACAGTATACGGGCAATACGACTTCGGATGAGCGCGGAATCGTCGACGATCAGGAGTTTCATTTCTATAGTCTCACGGCGTCGTACTGAATTGAATGCTGAATTCCGTAAACTTGTCCGGGCTGCTCCTGACCAGCATGTGGCCGCCCATGCGCTTCACTTTTTCCAGCACCACGTCCAGCCCGATGCCGTGCCCTGAATCCTGATCGGGTGTTTCCGCAGTCGAGACGCCGGGCAGGAAAAGGCGAGTGGCGATTTCCTTGTCGCTCAAAGCTGACGCTTCCTCCAAAGTCATGAAGCCTTTTTCCACAAATAACTTGCGCAGACGCTCGGGCACGATGCCGCAGCCGTCATCACGCACCGTAAAGGAGTGACGCCCATGGCCCAGAGACTCACAACGCAGACTCAGCCTGCCGATCAACGGTTTGTTGTGCGCGTTGCGTTTGTCGGGCGCTTCGATCCCGTGCGCCAGGGCGTTACGTACGAGCTGCACGGAAATGTCCTGCAACTCCCTAGTTACGGTGTTAGGCAGGGAGAACATTTTTTCGAGTTGGCAGGATACTTTGACCTGTTTGCCGTGATCGGCGGCAATCCGTTCCGCAAGCGCGGTGATGTGATCCACGAACGGTTGTTTCCTGGGAGTATCTTCTGCCGCGTCCTCGCGCTCTGCCGAGTGCGCCTTGCCCAGAGCGCTGCCCAGGCGAGAGACAACCTGGGCGAGCGAGGAATGCTGTTGGTAGAAGCCTTCCAGCAACACGACCACTCGCAGCATCTGGTCGCCGCCAAAGTTCTCATCATCACGCATGACGATCATTTCTTTTTCGCAGTCGTGCGCGTAGCTCTCCAGCATGTCAATGCCAAGCACCGCCGCCTCGCCTTTGATTCCGTGCACAAGGCGCATGATCTGGTTCAAGATACGCATGCGCTCCCGCGCCTCTTCGTGGGACTCGCTCAACGCCGCGTTGATTTGCGCCAGCGATTCGCCAACGTTTGTAATGAAGCGCTGGAGCGTATCGAAATCGCTGTTTGCCAGGCGCAACAGGGTTTCAATTTCGGCCTTTGCCTGATTCTTCGCCTGCTCGACCTGTTGGGCAAGCACGGCCTTGTCGGTAACATCCTGCACCGTGACCAGCAGGTGGGAAATCTGCTCTGCCGTGATAACCCGGTTGAAGAAGAAGGACAGGTAGCGGGTCTGGGTGTCGCCGCGCGTATCGGTGACAAGAACAGGCACGTCCGTCAAGGGGTTGAGACTGGTCACCAGGGATTCCTTTACCCGGTCGCCCAGAAGCAGTTCGATGTAGTCCACGGCGGCTTCATAAACACTTCTGGGAGCAATGGCTTCGAGGTGCGGCATAAAGTCTGCGCCCGGCTGGATGTCTCTTCGCAAGATGTCGGGCAGGGAACTCGAAAACTGCGTTCCGATTTTCTTGTCCTTGTCCAGCAAAAACAGCCCTTCACGCACCGTCGCGAGAATTTCCGCCGTCTCCTTGCGGGACTGGGCAAGCAGATGATCGCCCAGTATCAAATCCCGAATTGAAACGACGACGGTATAGGCAAAGTTTACGAGCGCAAAGAAGATGCCAGCGAGCAGCACGATCCGCAAAGTGGAGGCACGCTTGTTGGCAACGTGTTCCAGATCGGTGGTCAGGTCGTTCATGTATTGCAGTATTTTCAGATTGTTCATCTGCGCAAAGGCCAATGCAGCCGTGAGCGTATCGGGATTATTTTTTACGAATTCCAGCATCCCTTCGAGTTCTTCCTCCGAAAACTCCTGGTTCTTACTCAGTAAGGGTTGCAGCAGCCCCAAGTAATAATCCCATATTTCATAAGTTTCTTCCACGGCTTTCCGGGATTCGTCCGTTTCAACCTGAGTCAGGAACACGGGGTTGCCGTCGCCGCCGGTCACCATGCCGCCATCGCGGAAACCTTTCAGGGTCGTGTCAAAGAGCTTGACTGCAAGGTTCAGCTCTTTCAGGTTGGCCTTGGTGGCGACATTTCTACTTCTCGCCAAGCTGTTCTCCGTCATCAGGAGCGCCTTGGTCATGCGCTGCGACAACATGCGCTGGCGACCGGACAGGTTGATTGACACGGCGGATTCATCGCTCTTGTAGGTGTTATAAAAATTTACCCCGATGACTACCGCGTCCGCCACCATGAAAAGCACCACGGCAAAAACGATCTTGCGGTATTTGAAAAATATGCTGCGGTCGTCATTCATTTTAGATGCTCCGTTTAAAAAAGCGCATCGAAATCGCATCATATGCCGTGCCGGGAAAATTAGTTCTTGTTCAGAAACTCCGGCGTGTCTGCGTCTGCCGCAGGCATTGCGCGTCATACAGCGGTGTCATCCGCTTGGAGTCGTCTTTGAGAAAACCGTTCAACCGGTTTATTGCGCCCCGCGCGAACAGAGACATATTATGTGTAATTTGTACAAATGTATAGATAGCATTCTTCTTGCGTAACTGAAGAGAGGCGTGTGGTGTATGATTTTTGCAGAGATGAACACGGTGTACCGTAAAAACCAGCTTCGCCTGTTTTGGATATTTTATTCATCTGAAGTTGCGCACACGCTTCGTAGAGTACCCGCCATTTATGGCGTAGGTCTTGCAGACGGCAATTTCATTCCCTCTCCCGCTTGCGGGAAAGGATGATCTCACTTGAACCTTGAACCGAAACCGCTCTAATAGCCGATGCCTGCCGCCTTCGGTCAGGCAATGCGGGCGTTGTCGCCGCAGACCGGGCAGGCCGGGTCTTTGCTGAAGGTGACGGTGCGTAGCGTTTGGGAGAGAATATCAATCAGCAACAGCCGCCCGGTGAGTCGCGCGCCGATGTCGGCGAGCAGTTTCAGGGCTTCCGCCGCTTGCAGGCAGCCTACTACGCCAACCAGCGGCGCGAATACGCCGGTAACATTACAGCGTTCTGCTGCCACCGACTGCCCGTCAGGGAACAGGCAGTGGTAGCAGGGAGAGTCCGGGCGTGAAAAATCGAAAACGCTCACCTGACCGCTAAAGCGCAACGCCGCGCCGGAGACCAGCGGCGTCCGGTTCTGGACACAGGCGCGGTTGATCGCATGGCGCGTGGTGAAATTGTCGCTACAGTCGAGCACGACATCGGCTGCCGCCACATGGGTTTTCAATGTCTCTTCTTCCATACGTTCATAAAGCGGAATGAGGCGCACGCTTGAGTTGATCTCTGCCAGCGATTGTATGGCGGAGACTGGCTTGGCCTGACCGATTCGCGCTTCCGTATGCAATATCTGACGTTGCAGGTTGGTGGCGTCGACCGTGTCGTCATCAACCAGTGTCAGCGTACCCACCCCGGCGGAAGTCAGATACAGCGCGGCGGGTGACCCCAGGCCGCCAGCGCCAATAACGAGCGCATGGCTTTGCAGAATGCGCTCCTGCCCTTCGATACCCAGTTCACTGAGCAGGATATGGCGGCTGTAACGGCACAGTTGAGAGTCGTCCACGATGGTATTATGAAAAGTTAAAGGTCAAAGGATTCGCCGCAACGAATCACAAACATGTTTCATTTTTGCGTATAAGCGAAAAAACTGTCAATGCGGGTAGTATCTCGGTTTGAAATATGTGTTGAGTTTACGGGAAGATGATGGGCTTTCCGGCAAAACGTAGGGCGCGATAAATCGCGCCCTACGTAAAATCACTTGCACCAAGCCAGGCAAAAGCGTCGGTTTCAGAAACCGGAATGGGGCAACAGGCGCAACTTTCCCTTTGTCTGCTCTCTGTGAGCGGGTATCATTTAAAGTTTCTCCAAATGGCGTTTGCTGCCGTTTGATCTGTTCCCTTTTTCTTACTTCAGAGATTGCGCATATGAACTCAATTCAACCCGTCAACGTAGGCCTGCTTGGCATCGGCACGGTTGGTGGCGGCACTTACACTGTTCTTGCCCGCAACGCGGAGGAAATTGCCCGCCGCGCCGGGCGTCCCATTCAGGTTTTTATCGTCGCCGACAGCGATATTGATCGCGCGCGCGCGCTCGTGGGCGACTCCTGTCAGGTTACTGATGAGCCGTTTGCCGTGGTTACTGATCCGGCGGTTGATGTGGTCGTGGAGCTGATCGGCGGCTATACCGTCGCGCGTGATCTGGTCATGCGCGCCATTGAAAACGGCAAACACGTAGTCACCGCAAACAAGGCGCTCCTTGCCCTCTACGGGAACGAGATTTTCGCCGCCGCGCAGCAAAAGGGCGTGACCGTTGCCTTCGAGGCGGCAGTAGCGGGCGGCGTTCCCATCATCAAGGCGTTGCGCGAAGGGCTTTCCGCCAATCGCATCGAATGGGTAGCCGGGATTATAAACGGCACAACCAATTTCATCCTCTCGGAAATGCGCGAAAAAGATTTGCCCTTCGCCGACGCACTCTCTGAAGCGCAACGCTTAGGCTACGCCGAGGCCGATCCTACCTTTGATATTGAAGGGATTGACGCCGCGCACAAGACCACCCTGATTGCAGCCATCGCCTTCGGCATTCCGGTTCAGTTCGATAAGGCATATGTCGAGGGCATCACGAAACTGGAGGCGCTTGATATTCGCTACGCCGGGCAACTGGGCTATCGCATCAAGCTGTTAGGGGTCACCAAACGCCGGCAGGATGGCGTGGAATTGCGCGTACACCCGGCGCTCGTGCCGGAAAAACGTCTGCTCGCCAATGTCGAGGGCGCGATGAACGCCGTGCTGGTCAAGGGCGACGCGGTAGGCGCGACCCTCTATTACGGCAAGGGCGCGGGCGCGGAACCGACCGCTTCCGCCGTCATCGCTGATTTGATAGATGTTACCCGCGCAGCCACGACCGATCCGGACAACCGCGTGCCACATCTGGCTTTCCAGCCGGATCAGTTGCATGATCTCGCCATCCTGCCGATTGAGGAGGCCGAAACCGCGTTCTATCTGCGCCTTACGGTGGAAGACAGACCCGGTGTGCTGGCCGACATTACCCGCATTCTCGCGGATGAAGGCATTTCCATTGACGCCATGCTGCAAAAGGAGCCGGAAGAAGGGAAAGGTATAACGGACATTATCATGCTCACCCATGTCTGCCGGGAAAAAGAGGCCAATGCCGCAATCAGGAAGATTGAGGCGCTCTCTTCCATCAGAAATTACGTGACAAAAATTCGCCTGGAAAACCTGCAATGAGAATTTGCATTCCGCTTCTGGTCGCGTTTTTTCTGGCCTTGCCGGTGTGGGCAACTTCACCTATGCCAGAGGAAGAGGTACAACCCATGTCACAGGAGGCGCGGCCTCTGGCGGAAGACCAGGTAACGGAAAAGCGTATGCTTGCCATTGCCGAGGAATTACGCTGTCTGGTTTGCCAGAACGAAACCATTGCCGCCTCCAATGCGGAACTGGCCAAGGATTTGCGCCGGGAAATCCGTAGCATGATCGGCACGGGCAAAAGCGACCCGGAAATCATTGAGTTCATGGTAGAGCGTTATGGCGATTTTGTGCTCTACCGCCCGCCCTTCAAGGCGACTACCTGGCTTCTCTGGCTGCTGCCGCCACTTTTTCTGCTGCTGGGTCTTGCCGGGGCAAGACTGTACCTTCTCCATCGTAATCGCCGCTTGTCCGCTGTCGCGCCGCTCCCTGCGGAAACTCTCCGCGTAGCGCAACATCTGTTGGCAGAGGAATCGCCCGTAGAGCCTGATTCCGCCCAGCCAACTCCGTCCACTCCCTGATTTTGCCCGCGAAAATTCATGACTGCTTTTCTTATTGCCGCCGTTCTCCTAATTCTGCTGCCGGTTGCCCTGCTCTTTCCGACGCTCCTGAAGCGCCGTAAGGCGCTTATCAATTCTCCCGCGCCTGTCCGTAACATCCATATCCTGCGCGAACAATTGGCTGATCTGGAAAGGGAACGCACCGCCGATTTATTGAGCGAGGGCGATTTTATAGAGGCTAAAGAAGACCTGGAGCGGCGTTTGATTGAAGAAAACGCGCCGGGCGAGCGCGGGGACAATGAAGCCGCTCCTGTCCAAAACAACGCGCAGAATTCCCCGTTTGCCGCTGCCCTGCTTATACTGCTCCTCGTGGTGGGCGGATTTTCTGGCTATCGCTGGCTTGGCTCGCCGCTGGCGCTGGACGCAGAAAATATTGCCCACACCACTGGACATGCCGCGCCTACGGCGGAACAAATTTCCGGCATGGTTCAGCAACTGGAAGAACATCTCAGGGAAAACCCGGATGATGAAGAAGGTTGGTTGAATCTGGCGCTTACTTACCAGATGCTTGGCCGCCCTGCCGAGGCAGTTGCCGCCTATGAAAAGGTTGAAGCGCGAATCAGCGCCGATCCTGATCTTCTGACGAGCTATGCCGAAGCCCTTGCCCTGACCGCCATACCCGAAAAGCCTGACGAGAAGCCGACCGCTTTTCACGGCAAACCGCGCCGCCTGCTTCTGGAGGCGCTGCAACTCGAACCCGAACATCCCAAGGCGCTTTTTTTGGCAGGCGCTGCCGCGTTTGAGGCGGGCGACAAACAGGAAGCCGTGGTTCACTGGGAAAAACTGTTGCCGCATGTCGAAGAGGGCAGTGAACTACACGCGCTCCTGATTGCCAATATCGAGCGCATCCGCGCCGAAACACCTGCGGACAAGGCGGCAAGGTAACGTTGGGCAACATGTTTTCGGAGACTATAGCCAAACACTCAAAAACGTTGGGATTCGCGCCATTGTTGTCTGCAAGACCAGGACTTATTTTTTCCAGAAAGCCGGGGTGAGGACGACCAGCAGAGTAAAAATTTCAAGGCGCCCCAGGAGCATGGCAAAGGAACAGACCCAGGTCTGAAATTGGCTAAAGCTCGCGTAATTGCTTGCCGGCCCGACTTCTCCCAGGCCGGGGCCGGTGTTGTTCAGGGAAGCGACAGCGGCGGAAAAGGCCGTGATTATTTCCATCCCGGAAAAAGAGAGGGTGAGGGTCAGCGTTGCCAGACTGACCATATAAATAAAGCTGAAGGCCAAAACCGCAAACAGCATGTTGGGCGGGATTGAGCGTCCGCCAAGTTTGACCGGGCGCACTGCCGCCGGGTGCATGGCGCGGAGCAGTTCCCGATAAACCTGCTTGTAGAGCAATACGGCGCGCATCATCTTGATGCCGCCACCGGTAGAGCCGGTGCAGGGGACAAAACTGCACAAAAAAAGCATCCACAAAGGCGCGAAGAAAGGCCAGAAACTGTAGTCGGTAGAGGAAAAGCCCGCCGTAGTGGCGATGGACACAACGTTGAAGGCAGCGTAACGCAGGATGGTAGCGCTACTGTCGTAGACATGGAAACTCCAGAGATAGAAGGCAATGAGCAGAATGCTGGCAAGCAAAACCCCCAAAAACCAGAGAATTTCCGGGTCACGCAGGTGGGTGCGCAAGTCAACATTCGCAATGGCAACATAATGTGTGGAGAAATTCATCCCGGCAATCAGCATGAACAAAATGGCAATGCCTTCGATCAGGGGAGAATTCCAGTAGGCGAAGCTCGCGTCATGGGTGGAAAAACCGCCGAGCGAGACCGTGGAAAAAGCATGGCAGAGCGCATCGAAAGCGCCCATTCCCGCCCAGTAATAGGCCATGCCGCAAAGGGCGGTAATGCCGACATAGACCAGCCACAAACCTTTCGCGGTTTGGGCGATACGGGGCGTGAGCCTGGCGTCTTTTATCGGCCCCGGCGTTTCTGCCTTGAACATTTGTCGTCCCCCGATGCCAAGCATGGGGAGAATGGCTACGGCAAGCACGATCAATCCCATGCCGCCCAGCCAGATGATGAGATGCCGCCAGAGATTTATGGAAACCGGCAGCAAATCCAGGCCGGGAAGCACTGTCGCGCCTGTGGAAGTAAGGCCGGATACGGCCTCAAAGTAAGCGCCGGTAAACCCGATGTCAAGTTGGGTATAAAAAGGAATCGCGGCGAAGACCGGCAGCGCCGACCAGACCAGAACAACAAGCAAAAAACCGTCGCGCACGTTGAGTTCCCGCTTGTGCCGACGGGTAAAAAACCACAGAAACAAGCCGCTGCCCATCGTCATAAAAAAGGCAAGGTCATAGGCAGTTTCCGCGCCATCATGAAAAAGATGCGCAGTGCCGAGCGGCACGAGCAAGGTCAGGGAAAAAAGCGCCAGCAACATGCCGAAAGCGCGAATGACGGGAAAAAAACGCTCCATACGGATCAATGCTTAAAAGAAGTGAAATCCTACCTGGAAGAGTTTTTCGACTTGTTTGACCAGTTCTTTCGTCGCGCAAAATACGATGATATGATCGCCGGGCTGGATGACGGAATCGCCATGCGCGATTTCCACCTGTACCTTATGCTGTTCAGCGATACCGTCACTGCGCGTCTCACTGAATGCGGCAAGGTCAAGATTACGCACCAACGCGGCTATGGCTACGCCTTTCGGCCAGTCTATGTCGTTGATTTTGTGTCCGATAATGCGGGAACTCCCGGAATCGCCATGCGCCACAATTTCCAGAGCTTCCGCCGCGCCCCGCCGCAGGGAATGGACGGTTGCCACATCCCCTTTGCGAACCCTCGCCAGAAGCGAGCCGATGGAGATGTGCGCCGGGGAAATACCGATGTCAATAGGGCCGCCTTGTGTCATGTCGGCATAGGCATTGCGGTTGATAAGCGCCAAAACCCGTTTGCAGCCCATCCGTTTGGCAAGCGAAGTGGTCATGATATTGTCCGCGTCGGAACTGGTGAGCGCGAGAAACAAATCCATTTCCGCGACATTTTCCTGTTCCAGCAAGTCTTCATCCGTCGCGCTGCCACAGAGTACCAGCGAGTCTTTCAATTCTTCCGCAATGAAGTCGGCGCGGCTTCTGTTCATCTCGATGACCTTGATTTCATAGCGCGCCTCCAGTGCGGCGGCAACCCGAAAGCCGATGTTGCCGCCGCCCGCGATCATGATACGGCGCACAGGATTTTCATCCGGCCTGATCTCGCGCAGTATCAGGCGGATATGTTCGGTAGCGGCGAGAATGAATACTTCGTCGCCGGGCTGCAGGCACACTTCGCCATCCGGGATAATGTGTTTGCCATGGCGAAAAATGGCAACGACGCGGGCGTCTGTGTCGGGCGGCAAATGCGAGCGTATTTCCCGGATCGGCTTTGCGACCAACAGCCCGCCTTCATGCGCCCGAATCCCGACCAGCGATACCCTGCCCCCGGCAAAACCCAGCACCTCCAGAGCTTCCGGGAATTCAACCAGCCGGGTGATGTGTTCGGTAATGGTCTGTTCAGGACAAATGGCGAAGTCGACCGCGAAATTTTCTTTGGCAAGCATTCCCTGATTGTCATGAAAATCATGGCCGCGCAGCCGGGCAACACGGGTTGGAATATTGAAGACGCTCTGCGCTATTTTGCAGGCCACAAGATTGGTCTGGTCGCTCTGGGTCAGGGCAATGATGAGATCGGCGTCCTCCGCGCCTGCGTTTTTCAATACCGAGGGATAAATCACATTGCCCACCACCGCGCGCAGATCAAGGCGATCCTGCAACGCCGCAAGCGGCTCGCCGTCGCTGTCAACCACGGTAATGTCGTTTTCTTCCGAAGAGATCAGGTTTTCCGCGACGCTGGTGCCGACCCGCCCCGCGCCAAGAATGATGATCTTCATAGCGTCATGTCCGCTTTTAATCTGTTTCGTGTCGCTTTCCTACAGCGATGCCCAGTTGCTTCATCTTGCGGTAGAGATGAGTGCGCTCCAGGCCGGAATGCTCTGAAACTCGCGTCATGTTACCGCGCTCGCTGCGTAAAAGATGTTCGAAATAGCGTTTCTCGAAAGCGTCGCGCGCTTCGCGCAAAGGCAGGGAAAACAGGCTTTCCAGTTCTGCCGGCAAAACATTGCGCTGTATCCCCAGATTGGGAACCAGGCGCACGAGCTCGTCTTCGCCGATTTCTTCGTCCAGGGTGGAAAGCGCCAGACTGCGAATCAGCGCCTGTAAGTCATCCCAAAGGGAAAAAATGGCGCTGGCGTCGCGCCCGGGCCAGTTGGTACGGATCAGATTCAGGGCGGCAGAGGAAAAACGGCGCATCGGCGATTCTCCCCGCTCCACCATCAGGCTAAGAAATAGACTGCAAATTTCCGGCAGATCGTTGGCGTGCTGGAGGAGATCCGGCATGAAAACCACAACTTCCGAGACGCGCTTCAAGGTGTGCAGATCCCAGGCTTTATCCGCCAGCGCCTCCAGAGGTTGCGCGGTGGCGGCGACGATCAGAATATTGTGCTGGGTAGCGCGATCCAGCGCAAAGGCAAGATTCATTTGCTGCATCTTGCCAAGCGCCGCCAGGTCGCCGACATAAATCAGCCCGCCTGCCGTCTTTTGCAGGGTTTCCTGGGTCAACGTGCCGACGTATTCGCGTAAATCCAGCCAGGGCGAACGCGGTCTTTGCAGAGTGCGGGCGCAGAGTTCGGCAATCAGACCGACGCCGCCTTTCAAAAGCAGGGAATTGCTGCGCGCGGCGGATTGTTCCAGGCGTTTTTTCAGGTCACGAAACAAGGTGGCATGACTCAACGCTTCCAGCGTGGCGGGGGGGCGCTGCCCGATACGGTCATGTTTCAGGGCTTTGCGGATGGTCGCAAGCAGTTTTTGCAGGGCGATGGGTTTTTCCAGAAAATCCACAGCGCCGATGCGGGTAGCTTCCACCGCTGTGTCAATCGTGCCATGCCCGGACATCATGACGACCGGCATCGTCAATTGTCCGCCGGTATTCCATTCCTTAAGCAGGGAAATGCCGTCGGTATCAGGCATCCAGATGTCGAGCAATACCAGATCGGGAACCCGCTCGCTCCGCGCGCTCCGCGCTTCGGCGGCATTTTCCGCCACTCGCACCGAGTGTCCTTCATCTGAAAGAATTTCGGAAAGCAGTTCCCGAATGCCTATTTCGTCGTCCACGATCAGTATGTCAGCCATGTTGGATTCCTCTTAACTGTTCTGTTTCTGCCTGCGGCAGGCGGATGACAATGCGCGCCCCGCCTTCCACTTTGTTGCTGATGGCGATCTCGCCATGATGCTCGTCAATGATTTTTTTCACAATGGGCAAACCAAGGCCGGTGCCGCGTGATTTGGTCGTAATGTAAGGCTCAAATACGCGCGGTAAAATTTCCGCCGGGAAACCATCGCCATTGTCCTCTATTTGCAGCAGGACAACGCCATTTTCTGCTTTGGTACGGATAAAAATTTCCGATCCCTCGGCATTCTCCAGCGCGTCTTCACCGTTACGCAGCAGATTGTGAATTACCTGCCGCAACTGATTCGCGTCACCCTGCACCAAAGGCAAATCGTCATTCAGACTGGAGCGGATAGGGGCGCTGGAATGTTCGTAGAGCGCCAATACTTCCAGAATCAGGGCATTCAGGTCAAGAGGCGCCAGTTCAGGCGCGGGCAGGCGCGAATAATCGCGGAAATCGTCCACCATCCGCTTCATCGCCAAAACCTGATTCACTATGGTTTGAGTTGCGCGCTCCAGTATTTCCTGATCTTTGCCTTGCAGACGATCGGCAAGTTTGAATTGCAGGCGCTCGGCGGAAAGCTGGATGGGCGTCAGCGGATTCTTGATTTCATGCGCCAGGCGACGCGCGACTTCTCCCCAGGCAATGCTGCGTTGCGCTGCAATCAGACGGGTAATGTCATCGAACACTACCACAAACCCGCCACCCGATACCAACGGCAGGCGGCTGCCACGCAGGAGCAGATGCCGAATCTGGCCTTCCCCGGACAGGCTTTCGACTTCCGTTTGTCCTTGCCAGTCTGCCTCGCCGGCCTGGGTGAAATACTCCTCCAGGAGCTTGCCGAGCAGAGGGAAACGCTGCCATGCCGCTGCCTGAACGTGCAGTTCAGTGGACAGCGCTTCGCCCAGAATGGAGAGCGCGCCCTCGTTCAGGGTGCGAAGCACACGGTCGGCGTCAAATACCAGCACCCCGGCGGAGAGATTGGCAAGAATGGATTCCAGATAAGCACGGGCGCTCTCCAGCTCGTTTCGGTGCCGCTCGGTTTCCTGATGAGCTTCGGAAAGCTGCCGGGTCATCTGGTTGAACGATTGGGTCAGCGCCCCCAGTTCATCGCCGCCCTTGATAATCCGTCGTTGCGAATAGTCTCCCTGGGCGACCGCCTGAGTACCTTCCGCCAGAATGGAGAGAGGCGCGGAGAGACGACGCGCCAGAAGAAAAGCCAGCGCGAACGCCGCGAGCAAGGCAACCAGCAAGGTCAGGGTCAGAGACAGGGCATAGATGCGGGTTAACCCCTGACGGCCAAGCTGCAATTCCTGATATTCGCTATACACCAGTTGCACTGCCTCGGCGTTGCGGTTCAGGTTTTCCGGCACATCCTGCGCCAGTTGCAGGACACGCGGCGTCTCAAAAAAGCTGCGGCTGGCAATGGGCAGCAGAACACGCAGGCGCATTTCTCTCCCTTGCGCTTTTTTTCTTTGCGCTGCTTCTTCCAGTGCGTCTTTTTCGTCAATGACCACAAGAGGCGTCAGACCGTCCATGCCTGCCGGAGCGGTTGCCAAGGCTTGCGCCTGCTTCAGTTCGGAGGGCAGGGGCAAGGGCGGCAAAGGCTGGGTCAAATCGCGCTGGGCGCTAATCAGCAATTGGCCGGTAGGCGAAAAAAGCGCGACGGAATCTACCGCAGCCTGCTCGCGAAGGCGCACTAAATGGGCGCGTAGCCCTGCTTCCGGGCTGCCGGCAATATCGTGCGCCATGCCTTGCGCTTTTTGCGCCAGTTCCCCCCGCAAATAATCGAAGGCTGAATGCCCCAGATCAAGGCCGGATTCCAGCGCCTTTTCCACGCGCACGTCAAACCAGCTCTCAATTGAGTGGGTAATGAATTGCACCGAGACGACATAAATCAGGGAACCGGGAATGACCGCAATCAGGCCAAACATCAACATGAGCCTTAGTTTCAGGCGCGCGCCGAATTTTTGCGTGCGAATATCCCGCAGCAGCCTTGCGATTTGCCAGCCAACCAGAACCAGCAACAGGACAGTAACCAGGGCGCTGGCAAGCAAAATTTGCGAGTAATTTTTGCTCATCGCGTCCGCCGTAATCGAGGTCAGCAGCAAAATCCAGAGCATTATGCCAAGCGCCAGGGCCAGCACGCCCAAAACCGGGATTAGGCGTTTCATGGCGCAGGCTCCTCAAATGACGCGTCGGATAGGGCTGCATCCTCTTCTGCTGCCGGTTGCGGCGTGACAAAAGCGGCAGGCACGGTGTATTTCCAGGCATATTTGCCTGAATCCAGCGCCCATTCGCTACGGGCGGATCCGGTAAAAGAGGCGCTCACCTGGAAGAGTTTGGGCAGTTGCGTAGTATCCAGACGCAGGCGCAAACTCGCGTTCAGGGTTTCGCCGGGTTCGAGAGGCTTATCCACGATCTGCCAGCGATGCACGCGGGCAAGCGCGCGCAGCGCCGAGGCCAGATCAGGGAAGGTTTGATGCAGGGAACCAGTTGTCAGTCGATATTGGCGAGTCAGGGCGTGGTAGCTTAAGCGCCAGGTCTGGCTGGCTTTGGCAACGCTCTGGTCGCTCCAGTACCAGCGCGGTCTTTCCAGTACGAATTCCAGTGTGAAAAAAAGCGGAATACCTTTTTCCACCGCGTCTTCCAGACGGGGATTGAAATCTATTTTCGCGGCAGAGGACAGAACATAGCTTGCGTCGCTCTCCGCTTCGATTTTCGGATTGAGGATTTCAATGCCTTCCGCCCTGGACGCGCCGCAAAGAATTGCGACGAGAACAACGAAGACAAGCTGAACACAGACGCGCAATGGGCGAGGCAGCTGGAGCTGGTCAGATATGTTTTTGCAACAGAGCATAGTAAAAACCGTCGTGTTCCGCATCAGGCAGCAAATGTTCCTCGTACTGCAAACTGGCGTCTGAATTTTGCTTCAGGAAACGCCTGATTTGGTTTTCGTTTTCCTGCGGAAAGAGTGAACAGGTAGCATAAAGCAATTTTCCCCCCGTTTGCAGGCGCGGCCAAAGCCCTGCCAGAATGCGCGCCTGGGTTTGAGCAAAACGGGCAATGTCCGTTTCCCGCCGCAGCCATTTTACGTCAGGAAAGCGCCGCGCTACCCCGCTGGCGGAACAGGGGACATCGGCCAGGATGGCGGCAAAGCGTTCTTCCCGCTCTGCCGGACTGGGCGGGCGGGTGGCGTCGGCGACACGAATTTCAGCCTCTAACCCCAGGCGCGCAAGATTTTCCCGGATGCGTTGGCATCGCGTCGGCTCAATATCTTGTGCCACCAGCAGAAGATTGTCGCCCTGTTCCAGAAGATGGGCGGTTTTTCCGCCAGGCGCGGCGCAGGCGTCCAGTACTTTTGCGCCTTTCTCCGGCAGCAGAATTTGCGCGGCGCGTTGCGCACCCAGATCCTGTACGGACAATTCCCCTTCCTGAAACCCGGGCAGGCGTTCTACCGGCACGGGACGTGCCAGCAGAAGGCCGCATTGTCCACGCGCTTCCGCATGAATGTTGGCTTCCTGTAGGCGGAGAAGGCAGGTTTCCTGGCTGGTTCGGCGCAAGTTGACCCGTAAGGCCATCGGCGGCGGTTGATTGCCCGCCGCAACTATTTCCCGCCAGGATTGTGGGTAGGCTACTTTGAGCCGGGCGATCCACCAGTCAGGATGACACAACCTTGCCGCTTCCGGCAGGGCGGCAAACAATTCTTCCCGCCGCCGCAGGAAATGGCGCAATACGCCATTCGTCAAATTTTTGTAATGCCCGCCTTCGAGAAAGGCCGCCGCCATCACCGCCTGATTGACGACGGTGTGCGCCTTATCGGGGTTGCTCTCCAGCCGGTAGAGCGCCAGCAGCAACAATGCCAGGATTCCTGGGCGAGGCGTATCGCGCAACAGGGGCGCAAGCAGCGCCTCGCCTTGTCCGTAGCGCCGCAAAACGCCATAGACCATATCCTGCGCTTCCGGACGCGCCGCTGGCGGAATGTTTTGCAAAAAGCCATCCGCCAGACTTTGCCCTGCCATGACGCGGACAAGGCTATCCGCAGCGTGCCGGAAGGCTAAGGCCAGTGAATCGGGCGGCAGGGGCAGGGAGGCTTCCGGCATCGGACGAGAGAATACAGGGCTGCTCGGCAAGCTCAGAAAGCCAGATCCAGATAGAGGCGGTTCAGGTCGTTCCCGTAGAAGAAGGCAATAGCGCCGGCGGCGGCCAGGTAAGGGCCGAAGGGAATGGGAATCTGGCGGCCGCGTTTGGCAAAAACAATCAGGCTTGCCCCGACAAGAGCACCTACCAATGAGGAAAGCAACACAATAGCCGGCAGCATGGCCCAGCCCATCCAGGCGCCGAGCGCGGCAAGCAGCTTGAAATCGCCATAACCCATGCCTTCCTTGCCGGTGGCAAGGCGGAACAGCCAATACACCGCCCAGAGGAAGAGATAGCCAGCCATCGCACCGAGCACGGCATCCGCCAGAGGCACAAACAGGCCGGCAAGATTGACGAGCAATCCAAGCCAGAGAAGCGGCAGAGTCAGGCGATCAGGCAGGAGTTGGGTATCCGCGTCAATCATCGCCAGTGCCAACAAGATCCAGAGAAAGAG
The DNA here is from genome assembly GCA_009777925.1 of Betaproteobacteria bacterium. GTDB lineage: Bacteria > Pseudomonadota > Gammaproteobacteria > Burkholderiales > Rhodocyclaceae > Azovibrio. The sequence continues at coordinate 44,116 of WRKX01000003.1, forward strand.
CATGGCAGCGATGGCGGTAAGACCAAAGCCGAAATGCCAGGCGGCAACGCCCGCCAAAAGGGAGGCGGCAGCTTCAACAAGCGGATAGCGCAAACCAATCGGCGCGCGGCAGACCCGGCACTTGCCGCGCAGGAAAAGATAGCTTAACAGGGGTATGTTTTCCAACGCCGGGATTAAGTGCCCGCACTGCGGGCAATGCGAGCGCGGCACGGCAAGATTGAAGGTCGCCTTTGGCTCTGGCGGCGCTTCGCCCCGATATGCGGCGTACTCCTGCTGCCATTCCATCTCCAGCATTCGGGGCAGGCGATGGATGACAACATTGAGAAAGCTGCCGATGGCAAGACCAAGAAGCAGAGCCGCGCCGATAAAAAATTCCGGCGCGGCCAGGATTTGCAGCAAGGTGGGAGGAGACATCAAACGAAGGCGCCCATCTTGAAGATCGGCAGATACATGGCAATAATAATGCCCCCGACCAAAACGCCCAAAACGACCATGATGATGGGCTCCATCAGGCTGGAGAGGGCATCGACCATCTGGTCTACCTCTTCCTCAAAAAAATCGGCAATCTTGCCCAGCATGGTGGACAATGAACCGGATTCCTCCCCTATAGAGACCATCTGGACGACCATGTTGGGGAAAAGGCCAACCTGCTGCATGGAATTGGTAAGACTGGTGCCGGTGCTGACCGAAGATTGCACCTTGCGGGTAGCGTCCCGATAGACGACGCTACCGGAAGCGCCGCCGACGGAATCCAGCGCCTCGACCAAAGGCACCCCGGCTTCAAACATGGTCGCCAGAGTACGGCTCCAGCGGGCAATGACGGATTTACGGATCAGTTCGCCGAAGAGCGGTAGCCGCAAGCCTAAGCGATCCATAGTATGCTGCAGCTTTTCCGAGCGTTTCAGCATCCAAAAAAATGCGATTGGGCCGCCGCCAAGTATCGCTATGATGAGATACCAGTAATCAATAAAAAAGTCCGAAATGGTGATGACGGCGACAGTGGGAACGGGCAACTCCGCGCCAAAACCGCTGAACAGTTCCTTGAAGGCCGGGATCACGAAAATCATGATGAGGGTGACAATAAGGATCGCAGCAACGATGATGGCGGCCGGATAGAAAAGCGCCGATTTGATCTTGCCCTTGATGCGCAACATCTTTTCCTTGTAGGTTGCCAGACGATCAAGCAGGGTATCCAGAATGCCAGCCTGTTCGCCAGCAGCGACCAGGTTGCAATAAAGAGCATCAAAATAGAGCGGGTGTTTACGAAAAGCCGTTGCCAGGGAATTGCCGGTCTCCACATCGGCCTTGATGCTGAGCAGGAGCTTGCCGACCGAGGGATTGGCATGCCCGCGCCCGACAATGTCGAAGGCTTGCAGGAGCGGTACCCCTGAGCGCATCATCGTGGCAAACTGGCGGGTAAAAATGGCTATGTCCTTTTCCTTGATCTTTTTCCCCGTTCTTAGACGTTGCCGGGTTATTTTGGGAGAAATGATGCCCTGGCGGCGAAGCTGGTTTTGTACAACCGTTTCAGACGCGGCGCGGATTTCGCCGTTCAAGACCCGCCCTTCCTTGTTTTTGCCTTCCCAGACAAAAACAAACTCTTTAATCGCCTTTTTGCCTCTTGTCGAAGTTGCCATGAGTGTGTTCCTTATTAAAGATTGGTAGTACCAAGCACTTCTTCAAGGGAGGTAATGCCTTCCTTGACTTTTCTGAGACCGGATTCGCGCAGGGTCCTGACGCCCTCCCTTGCCGCCTGATCGGCGATTTGCAGGGAAGTGCCGCCGGCAAGAATGATGCGCTGCATTTCTTCCGAAATCGGCATGACCTGATGCAGACCGACTCGCCCCTTGTAGCCCCTGCCTTTGCAATGGTTGCAGCCGCGCGGTTCGTAGGGTATCCAGGAACCGTCCAGTTCTTCCGGGCTGAACCCTGCTTCCAGAAGCGCCGAATCGGGAATTTCAACCGGCTGCTTGCAGGAACAGAGCTTGCGCGCCAGACGCTGCGCGGTGATGAGCAGAATGCTGGAAGCGATGTTGAACATGGGAATTCCCATATCCATCAGCCGGGTAAGGGTCTGCGGCGCGTCGTTGGTGTGCAGGGTGGAGAGCACCATGTGTCCGGTCTGGGCTGCCTTGACCGCGATTTCCGCCGTTTCCAGGTCGCGGACTTCACCCACCATGATGATGTCCGGATCCTGGCGAAGAAAAGCCCGCAGCGCGGTAGGGAAGGTCAATCCTGTCTTGTCGTCTACATTAACCTGATTGATCCCCGGAAGGTTGATTTCCGCCGGGTCCTCGGCGGTAGAAATGTTGACACCCGGATCATTCAGGATGTTGAGGCAGGTATAAAGCGACACCGTTTTGCCGGAGCCTGTGGGACCGGTGACCAGGATCATGCCGTAGGGCCTATGAATGGCCTCCATCAAGGCTTCCTTCTGCTCTTCGTCGTAACCCAGCGCCTCAATGCCGAGACTGGCTACGGCCGGGTCAAGAATCCGCACGACGATTTTTTCACCATGCAGGGTAGGCAGGGAACTTACCCGGAAGTCAATGACACGGGATTTGGATAGCACAAGCTTCATCCGCCCGTCTTGCGGCAGCCTTTTTTCCGAAATATCCAATCTGGAAATTACCTTGATCCGGGAAGCCAGTTGTCCCTTGATGGCAACAGGCGGATTCATAACTTCTTTTAGCTTGCCGTCAATCCGGAAACGAATACGATAAAACTTTTCAAAAGGCTCGAAGTGAATGTCGGAGGCGCCTTCATTGATCGCGTCAACCAGGGTTTTCTGCAGGAATTTGACGATCGGCGCGTCTTCAACTCCTGCCGCCGCGCCCAGGTCGCCGACAGGCTGCTCCTCGGTTTCAGCCACGATGTCTTTGAATTCTTCAAAGTTGAGGTCATCCGAGTCGCCAATGATGTTTTGCAGGGCTTTGCTGGTGTCTTCCGAAAATTTCTGGAGCAGGGGCAGCAGTTTGTCAATTTCGACCACAATCTGGTCTATGGTCATGGAAATCTGGAAGCGAATCGCGTCCAGCGCCTGCCGGTTGGTGGGGTCTGCGGTAGCGATAGTGAGCTGGTTGCCTCGCTTGAACAAGGGCAGAATACGATGTTGCCCAATCAGTTTGGGGTCAATGGCGTTTTCCGGAACGTAAGCGCTGTCGTAAGCGGAAAGGTCGAACAGAGGGATGAAAAAAGTTTCCGAAGCAAAACGCGCCAGATCAGCCGCGCGCATTTTGCCGCTGTTGATCAATTCTTCCGGCAGCGAGGTGTTTTCGACAAGGGCGCGATTCGCCAGACGCTTAGCGTCGCTTTCCTGCAGATGTCCTGCCTTGACCAGTGCCAGAGCCAGGCCGCTGATCTGGGGCGCGTTTTGGGAAGGATCGGTAGCAACCATAAAAGTTTCCGCTTACAGATAGAAACAAGGGTTAATAATGCTACAACCGTCAGGATTTGTACATCGTCATGACGAGGCGCTTTCCATTTTGTTGCGGCGTAGTTGCAGAATTTCCCATTTTTTTGCTTTTGCGATCTGAAAAAGACGAGTATCCGGGTTAACCGCGACCGGATGGGAAACCTTTTCAAGCAGGGGCAGGTCGTTGTGGGAGTCGCTGTAAAAGCGGCTTTCGGTAAAATTTCCCCAGTGGAGCGCCTGCGCTTCCAGCCAGTCTTCCACCCGGAGCAGTTTTCCTGCGCGAAAGGAAGGAATTCCTTTGCCCTTGCCGGTGAATTCGCCGTTGCTACATTCCGGGATTGTGGCGATGAGATGAGGGATGCCGAACTCGCGGGCAATGGGCGCGGTAACGAAACTATTGGTTGCCGTTACCAGTGCCGTCAAACTGTCTTTTTCCGCCAGATAGCGATTTACCAAGGCGCGCGCCGCCGGTGTAATCATGGGACGAATGACTTCCGCCATATATTCGGCGCGCCAGGTTTCCAGTGTGGCGCGGGGGTGAGCGGCGAGCGGCGCGAGCTGGAAGGCGAGAAAGGCGTTGATGTCGAGCGTTCCCGCCTCATAGTCGGCGAAAAAACGACGATTTTTTTCTGTCTGTGTCTGCCGGTCAAGCGCGCCTTTCTGAATCAGGAATTCTGCCCAGGCGAAATCGGAATCTCCGTCCAGAAGCGTGTTATCGAGGTCGAACAGCAGAAGGCGCATAGTCAGGGTTCCAGACAGGATTCACGCAGGGGATTGCCCAGCATGGCGCGCAGGAACGGCACGGTAAGCGGGCGTTTTTGTTCCAACGAATAACAGTCGAGCGCGGCCATGGTAGCGGCAAGGATACGCATGTCGCGGCTGGCATGGCTGAGCAGATAATCCAGACCGTCGTCGCCAAGCGGCAGGGAGCGGGTGGCTGCGATTCCGGCGAGCGCGGTTTTTTTTTCCGCGTCGGACAGGGTATTGAGTCTGTAGACCAGTCCGCTTCCCAGGCGGGTGCGCAAATCCTCGCGCAGAATAAGTTGGGCGGGCGGCGCGGCAGCCGCGACAAGTAGCTTGCCGCGCCGGGCGTGAATCTGGTTGAACGCGTGAAAAAGCGCGATTTGTCCTGTCTCAGCAAGCAGTTCGACATGATCTACCGCGAGATGAGAAGCAGTTTCCGGCAGATTGGCGCAAGCGCGATCCTGCTTTATGTCGAGGTAGAAAAAACCGCTTGCTTGCAATAGATGACTTTTGCCGGAACCGGGGTCTCCCCAGAAGAGGAACGCGCTTTCTTCGCCTTCCGGCGCGGCCAGCCAATAGCTAAAGGCGCTCAATGCCTCTTCATTCGCGCCGGGAATAAAATTGGCCAGCGTGGGCGTGCTTTCAGGCAATAAATCAAGGAGCAACTGACGCATGGCGATTATTTCTGATCGGCGTCATGCCAGAACAGCTGCCGTATTTCCTCTGCCAGAACGATGCCGGTGATCCGGGCGAGGCAGAGCAGATTCCAGTAATAGCGGTAGGAGGCGCGGTCATGCAAACGCCCCTGATGGCGAATCGGCCCCCAGCCGCTTGCCTGGGCTTCTGCAAGAATATCGGCAGCGGCATGAATTTCGGAAAGATCCGGGCGCATGGCAGCGAGAATGGGAGGTATCTGATTGGGATGAATGCTCCACATCCGCATAAACGCGAATTCCTGCCGCGCCCGATGGGCGTCGTTCAGGATTACATCCGTATTTTCCAGTTCGGTGCTGACATTATGCGTCGGGGTAATGCCTGCCGCATGGGCGGCGGCGGCAACCTCGCACTTGGCGCGGACAATCAGGGGATGGCTGAACTGGCCGGGACTTTGCATGGCGGCGGCGGGGATCGCGCCCTGATGGTCGGAGACAAAATCCATCAGGCCGAAATCCAGGCTTTCCACACCGGCAAGCGTGGCAATTTGCCAGACTTCCCGCAACGCACCGTGGGTTTCGATCAGGACGTGGACGGGAATGGCGCGTTGCAGGTCGAGGCTTGCCTCAAGCTGGCGGAGCAGCCCGATTTGTTGCGCAACATTGGCGGCGGCGCGGGCTTTGGGCAGGGTAATAAAGGCCAGTTCCTTGCCTGCTATTTCGAGCGCGATTTGCAGGTCTGCTTGCCAGTGCGGATGGCTGACATCATGGATGCGAATTCCGACCCGCCCGAAACGATTTTCCGCGCTGACGACAAGGTTCGCGCACATTGTCGCGTGCGCGGCTTCCATTCCTGTTTTGGCCCCGTCTTCGCAATCGCAGGTCACGTCGAACAGGGCTGCGCCGCTTTCAGAACTCATTTTCTGTTGCAGGAGAAGCGCCCTGAGAATGGTTTTTTCCGAGCCGGCGTAATGGTCGACAACGGGCAGAATGGCGCGCGGTTCCGTCCTGCCGAACAGAACGAAGTCGGGAAACTGGGGGGGTTGCGTCATGCGTTGTCGCCCACGAAGGGGTTGTATTGACGCTCGTATCCCAGGACAGACATCGGGCCATGCCCGGGAATGAAGCGAACGTCATCTCCCAGCGGGAAAAGTTTTTCCCGGATCGAAGCGATGAGGTCGGTGTGCTTGCTGCCGGGGAAATCGGTGCGCCCGATGGAGCCTTGGAACAGCACATCGCCCACCAGCAGCAGGCGAGAAGCGCGATGGTAAAACACGACATGTCCGGGGGTGTGTCCGGGGCAATGCAACACTTCCAGTTCTTCCTTACCGAAATGTATCCGATCGCCGTCGCCAAGCCATTGCTCCGGCTTGAATGAACGCCCCCCTGCGATGCCATAGCTCTGGCCGACCTCAAAAATGCGTTCAAGCCAGAAAAGATCGCGCTCATGCGGCCCCATGACGGGGATAGCGAAATGGTCGGCTATTTCCCTTGCCGCGCCCGCATGGTCGAAATGACCGTGAGTTATCAGGGCGAGCGCCGGTTTCAGCTTTTCGGCGGCAACAGCCGCGATGATGCGCTCGGCGTCGCCGCCCGGATCAACGATTGCGGCGGCGCGGGTTTCTTCACACCAGAGAAGGGTGCAGTTTTGTTCGAGCGGAGTTACGGGAACGATCTGGTAGCGCATGGTCGGATGGGCAGGTGTGGGAAAAGCGACAGGGTAACATTTAAAACGCCAAAGGCGGGGCGCAAGATTTACGGTTCTGGCTTGCGATACAAGAGGGCGCGGATGTTCATGTCCAGCGGCAGGGCGTAATCTACTGCGGCCAGCGCGATGTTGCTTTCGATCTGGGTCAGTTTCAGGTTGATGAACACCCGGTCGACGCTTTCGGCGTAGGTTCCGATTAAGAGCGCCTGCGCTTCGTGCTGTTGGGCGATGTCTGCGATTTCGCGGGTCAGCATCAATTCACCCTCGTCGCGCTTCATATAGAGTTTTTGGCGAACTTTCAGTTCCACGACCCTGAAACCTTGCTGCGCGAGACGCGCCCCCAGTTGTTCGGCGATCAGCCGCCCTAACGGCGAAGATTCTTCCAGCGCGTTGATGTTGACCAGAGTGGCGACGATGATGGGGTGCTGCGGCGACAATCGTCCTTCTGCCTGCGCGAGCAGGGTATCGGCGGCGCGGTAGCTGGTGAGAATCAGCTCACTTTCTGCCACGCTCGCGTAAGAAGCGGCGCGGTATCCGGGCTGGCGGGAAAACGTGAGGCATCCTGCCAGACACAGGAGCAGGATGGGCAACAGGAACGACAGATAAGGGCGGCGCATGCAGGTCATTTTTCCTGGTTCGGCTTTTGCGAATCCGGTTTTTGGGGGTCGCCTACGATGGAAATTGAGCCTTTCGTTATGCCGCCTTCGCAGGGATTGAGACGGGAGCAGATGCGTTGCTCATAGAGGCGCAAATCGTGGGCGCTGATGTAATAGGTTTGCGAGTTGCGGGCGACGTAACGCGCCCCGTCCAGTACCGACAGGGTCACAAAAATTTCGCAATGCGCGGCGCGGGAGGGGAAGAGGTGGACGAGGTTTGGATTTGTTTCCCTGGGTTCCGGGGTTGCCACCCATAGATTTGGCATGAGCGGGCGGACTTTTTGGTCGGGTTCCAGTTTGTCGCCGTAGCCGAATTTCAGGGATTGCACGTCAATGTTAAGCGTAAGCGCGTTATCAGGCGTGTTTGTTACAGTAACGTTCTGTGTTACCAGCGCGGTAATCAGGGCATTGGTAAAGGCGCGGGAAAAAGTGGTCTCGGTTTCAGACGCGAGGACATAAAGCGGACGGCAATTTCTCCCCGGCCCGCAGCGTTGCCCGCGCATCCCGAATACCAGGGCGCGCGCGGCGTCTTCCGCGATGCTTTGCCAGTGTCTTCCCGCTTCCAGGCGGAATTGCGCGCTGACGGGAAACTGCGTCGGCACGGGGATGGCAGGTTCCGTTTCTTCGGTCTGCGCCGGAGTCGCGCAACCGGAAAGGATAAGGCACAGACAAGAGAGGCAAAGGATGACAAAGCGCATGGTAAAGAGGCGTCCGAAGAGAGTGTGCTGGAAATGCGCAGTAAAAAATAACGATTATTGTAGCAAAAGCGCTAAGCGGAACAGGGGAGTATGTTTTTGGACAGGCGTTGCAGTTGCCTGAAAAGGCGCTCTCGCTTATGGTGTCCGGTGGCGCATGTGCGTTTTTATATTTGCGTGCTCATGGAAATTGTATTGATTAGCGGCCTGTCTGGTTCAGGTAAATCGGTGGCGTTAAAGGCGCTGGAAGACCGTGGCTATTATTGTGTGGATAATTTGCCGGTCGCCATGCTGGATATGCTTGTCGGGCATATGGGCGTGGAAAGTCGCCTTGGCGTTGTGGTGGACGCCCGTTCCGGTGGAGATATTGCTGGTTTGCCGGAAAAAATCGCGGCTCTTCGTCAGGCGGGACATCATTTGCTTTTTCTGTTTCTTGAAACGCAGGACGAGGTACTAATTCAGCGTTTTTCCGAAACCCGGCGTCGCCATCCGTTGACTTCGGAGAGCAGGACACTGATGGAGGCGCTTCTGGAAGAGAGGCGCTTGCTCCTACCGCTTGCCGAATTGGGACAACGCCTGGACACTTCCGGGCTTCGTCCCTCCGCTTTGCGGGAATGGGTATTGCAAAGCGCGGATGTGGCAGCAAATGAAGGGTTGACTTTGCTGATCGAATCCTTCGGTTTCAAGAATGGCCTGCCGCGCGACGCTGATCTGGTTTTTGATGTGCGTTGTCTGCCTAATCCCTTTCATGATCCTGCCCTTTCCCCGCTGACCGGGCTGGATGCGCCGGTTATTGATTTTCTGGAAGCGGACGCAACCGTGCGGCGGTTGCGCGAGGATATTCAACGGTTTGTCGCGGACTGGCTGCCTGCCTGGTTCCGCGATAGCCGCGCCTATCTGACCGTTGCCGTCGGTTGCACCGGCGGACAACATCGTTCCGTCTATCTTGCGGAATGGCTGGGACGGCAGTTTCAGGGGAAAGTATCCAGAGTGCTGGTGCGGCATCGGGGTCTGGCGGCATGACGAGGCGGCGGTCTGAAGCAGAGAGGGTTTGCGCCCCTGCTATTCCTGCTGCTCCAACGCATCCATTCGTTATTTCCGTAAAGGCGGGAATTCAGATTAGCGGCGAATACATTACCAAATTGTCTGATTTTTCCCGATTGATCGCATGACCCGTTGGCTTATCTTTTTCCGGCCGGGCGATATTGTGCTCATACTTCTGGCGGCCTTTTGCGTGGTCGCCAGCTTTCCTCTTTTTTGGAGTAGCGGAGTGGGCGAGCGGGCAGTTATTCGGGTGGATGGCGAGATTTTTCGGGAGGTAGCGCTTGACCGGGCGGCAACCATCGTTGTGCGGGGGGCGTTGGGCGAGACGAGAATTGAGATTGAGAAGGGACGCGCCCGTGTAGCGGCTGATCCGGGTCTGCGCCAATACTGTGTGCGCCAGGGCTGGCTTTCCCGCGCCGGGGCTATTGCTATTTGCGCGCCTAATCGCGTGAGTTTATCCATTGTCGGACGACACGAAATTTATGACTCGCTCAACTATTGATGCCGACCCGCCTGTTCCGCCGCAGGTAACTGCAGAACTTGTTGTTACCCCGCATGATCGGCAAATTGCGCGGCTGGCGGCGGCGGCGGTTGGCCTTGCCATTATTGACGCGGTTATTCCTCTACCTTTGCCCGGCGTCAAACCCGGACTGGCGAACATTATTACACTTTTGGCGCTGGCGCGTTATGGCTGGCGTGTTGCCGCGTGGGTGAGTTTGTTGCGGGTTGTTGCCAGTGCGCTGGTTTTGGGGCAATTTCTGGCACCGGGATTTTTTTTGAGTCTTGCCGGAGCTATTGCCAGCCTGGCGGTATTGGGTATTGTCTATCGTTTGCCCCGGCGTTGGTTCGGCCTGGTAAGCTGGAGCTTATGCGCCAGTTTTGCGCATATTACGGGACAAATTCTGCTGGCCCGCCTCTGGCTGGTTCCGCACGACGGCATTTTTCGTCTGCTTCCGGTCTTTGCCCTTGCCGCGCTCCTGTTCGGTATTTTGAATGGTCTTGTGGCGGCAAATATTCATGCCGGAATAGACAGCGAGCGGGCGCGATAAATCGGTCTTGCAGACGGGTCTTGCAGACGGCAATGTACGGGCGCGATAAATAGCGCCCGGCTCAACAAATCACCGGCGGTCTGCAATACATGCCATATGCAAGACCGGTGAATCGCGCTGCTCCTACAGGGTCTTTACACATCACTTAAAATAGCCGCAGGATTTTTGGACATTGCCGCTGCCGGGATAATTTACCCTGCGCCGTATTCAGGCGGCGTTCATAAAAAGTAAACTTACCAAAAAATCAACTTAACCGGAAAGGAACCCCACATGAAAAAAAACTATGTCCATACCCACGCGCGATGGTTTGCCAAAGACGCGGCAATCGTGCTGGAAAGGCTGGAAACTTCCCCGGATAAAGGATTGTCCGCCACAGAAGCAGCCGCCCGGCTGGCAGAATTCGGCCCCAATGAGCTTCCCGCCGCCAAGGCAGACTCCGCCTTTATCCGCTTCTTGCGCCACTTTCACGATGTCCTGATCTATATCCTCTTCGTCTGCGCCTTCGTAACCCTGGTACTTGGGCATTACACCGATACTATAGTCATTATCGTCGTGGCTGTGGTCAACGCGGCCATCGGATATTTTCAGGAAAACAAGGCGGAAAAAGCCTTGAACGACATCCGCAACATGCTCTCGCTACGCGCCGCAGTCATCCGGGACGGCACGCGCATTGACATGGACGCTGCGGAATTGACTCTGGGCGATATCGTCTACCTTTCTCCCGGCGACAAGATTCCCGCCGACCTGCGTCTTTTTCGGGCAGAAAACCTGCGCGTGGAAGAGGCGGCGCTTACCGGCGAAGCCGTGCCCGCCGGAAAAAATACCCTGTCCCTTGCCCCGGAAACAGTGCTTGGCGACCGCTCCAACATGGCCTATTGTGGCACTACTGTAAGCGCGGGCACGGCTTACGGCGTGGTGGTAGACATCGGCACGGACACGGAAATAGGCCGCATCAGCCAACTTATTGCCGAAGTGGGCGTCACCACCACGCCGCTTATCCGGCAGATGGCAGCTTTCGGCAAGACCATTTCCGCAGTCATCATCGGCATTGCCGCCCTGATCTACCTGTTCGGGCATTTCTTCCGCAAAGAATTGTACGAACCATCGGAACTTCTGCTTTCCACTATCGGTCTTGCTATCGCGGCGATTCCCGAAGGTCTGCCCGCCATCCTCTCCATTATCCTTGCCATCGGCGTGCAGAACATGGCAAAGCGTAACGCCATCGTCCGCAACCTGCCCTCGGTCGAAACCCTTGGATCCGTCTCCGTCATCTGCTCGGACAAGACCGGAACCCTGACCAAAAACGAGATGACCGTCAAAAACCTTGTCGCGCATGACGCCAGCTTCACCGTCACCGGTTCCGGCTACGCGCCGGTGGGGGAGATCAGACAAGGAGACGAACCCGCCACCATAAACGAAGGCGCGTTGCTGCACCGGCTCCTTACCTGTTTCAGGCACTGCAATGACGCCTCCCTGTCGCAGGAAGACGCCTGGACGGTGCAGGGCGACCCGACTGAAGGCGCGTTGCTGGCTGTCTATGAAAAGGCGAAGATTGAGACAGAGCTGCCGTTCCGTGTCGCCACCCTGCCGTTCGATTCGGAATACAAATACATGGCTACCCTGGCCGGCGGCAGGGACGAGGGTATTCTGTACATCAAAGGCGCGCCCGACAGGCTGCTCGCCGTGGCGCGACAGGAAATGACGGCGGGCGGCCCCGCGTCGCTGGAGCGGGAACATTGGGAAAAAACGGTCGCCGATCTTGCAGCCGAAGGCAAGCGCGTGCTTGGCGCGGCAATCAAGTTTGTCCCCGCAGCCAAGAGAGATATCACGCACGCGGATTTGCAGGAAGGCGTTATCTTCCTCGGACTCGCGGGTATCGTAGACCCGCCGCGCGAAGAGGTGGTGGACGCCGTTGCCGTGTGCCGTACTGCTGGCATCCGGGTCAAGATGATTACCGGCGACCACGCGGACACGGCCAGAGCCATCGGCATGGAACTGGGCATCGGCGACGGGGAAAAAGCTCTCACCGGCACTGAGCTTGACGAGATGACCGATGAGCAGTTCTACGCCGCCGCCTGCAAATACGACGTTTTCGCCCGCACCAGCCCGGAACACAAGCTGAAACTGGTCAAGGCGCTACAGGCGCACGGTGCTATTTGCGCCATGACCGGCGACGGCGTAAACGACGCCCCGGCGCTGCGTATGGCTGACGTGGGCGTGGCTATGGGCATCAAGGGAACGGAAGTGACCAAGGACGCTTCGGAAGTCGTGCTGGCGGATGATAACTTCAGCACCATTGCGGCAGCGGTGGAAGAAGGACGCAGGGTTTACGACAACCTGAAAAAAACCATCCTCTTCATCCTGCCGACCAATGGCGCGGAAAGTTTCCTCATCATTGCTGCCATTCTGTTCGGCACGATGATTCCGCTGACGCCAGTCCAGATTCTGTGGGTGAACATGGTGACCTCGGTTACCATCTCGCTGGCCCTGGCCTTTGAGCCGGTAGAGCCGGGCGCAATGGCGCGACCGCCGCGCAATGCCGCCGAACCTCTTTTGAGCCGCTATTTCCTCTGGCGCATTCTGTTCGTGTCCGTGATGATCGGCGGGTTCACCCTTGGTTTAAGTGTCTGGCTGCTCGAATTGGGCTACCCGGAAGCGGAAGTTCGCACCATAACCCTGCAAACCATCGTGCTCTGCCAGGCGTTCCATCTCTTTAACAGCCGGAGCATCCGCCAGTCGGCATTCGCGCTTGATTTTTTCGGAAACAAGGCGGTTTTTGCGGTATGCGGCCTGATGGTATTGCTCCAGCTTGCCGTCGTGTATCTGCCGTTCATGAATACAATATTCGGCACCGTGCCGCTGGGAGCAAAGGGTTGGCTGGCGCCCATCCTGCTCGGCGTTATCGTCTTTATCGTGGTTGAGATTGAAAAATTCGCCATGCGCCGATGGGACGCCTACAAGGCTGTTCCGGGCCGGTAAGCGCATCCCTGAAGGGCTGCCGCTATGCGGCAGCCCTTGTTTTACGGGCTATCCACGGAGATCATCATGTTCGATAGTTTGATATAGTGCTTCCCGTAATTAACCGGACTCCTGAATAATTTGTTCGATGGAATATTGTTGTTTGTTTTGCCATGTACGTTTGATGTTTGCCCATAGCTTTTCGATGGGATTTAGATGCGGTGAATATGGAGGCAGGAATAGCATCCGATGCCCTGCTTCATGTATGAGTTGCATTGTTGAACGTGATCGGTGGAACGCGGCGTTGTCAGG
>WRKX01000004.1 GCA_009777925.1 Betaproteobacteria bacterium
GATCAATAACGCTTCACCAATCGCCTTGTTCGTCTGACCAGCGTCGGAGCGGGCCAGGGCACGGTGACGTAAATCCTCTGAATAAGGTCGTGTCATCTGCTCTCTCCTTGCGTTCCAATTTCGAATCATATCTCTCGTAAGTTCAGTATAGTAATTCTATTGAAAGACAGCATGCTCTAAATCTGGCGCGTAGCGCAATAGGATATGAAAATGTTTCCGGTAAAACGTAGGGGCGCGATTTATCGCGCCCCTACGTTGCTGTCTGCAAGACCGCCGGGGGTTTGCCGGATAGCTTTGTTGCGGCTTATAGTGCTTTTCCTAAATAATCTTACTCTATCAACCTTCAGACATCCTATCCTACAAGCGAGAAGGGGTAAAAATAATTACGAGAAGCACTATATATGGAACATCCGGGTTCAACCGTACTCCACCCTTACATTCCCCGCGCCGGCCAGGGTGATGAGTTCTTCAAGGAGCGTGTTTTCAGGAGTGACGCGATAGCCGGAACCCAGGGTGAATTCGCAACTGGCCTTGTCGTTCCGGTATCTGACGCAAACAGGGGAGACGCCGGGGAAGGGCGCGAGAATGTCTTTTAGCTGGGCAAGGCTGGTTTTGCCATCCAGGGTCAGTTTAAGCCCGGAAGCAAAGCGTCCGCGCAGTTCGCCCAGGGTCATCAGATGATCGGCGACAATGCGATAACTGCCGTTGTATTCATCGGCGCTGATTTTGCCCTCGACGATCAATACCTCGTCGTCTTTAATCTTGTTCCCCTCTTTTTCAAAAAGCTCATTGAAAATGGAAACTTCAACCTGGGCAGTGCCATCGTCAAGCTGAACAAACAGCATTTTGCCGCGCCTGGTAATCTGGGTACGTTTGCTGTTCACGACTCCGGCGATAAGCGTAGCTTCCCGCCCCGGTTGAAGTTTGGCAAGTTCGCGAGGAATGAAACGGGAAAGCTCTTGCCGCGTCCCATCATAAAGATGACCGGAAAAGAAAAAGCCGAGCGCGAGTTTTTCCTGGGTTAACCGCTCCCGTTCATTCCAGGGCGAGGCGGCAATATACTGCGGCGCCAGCATTTGTTTCTCGTCCGCGCCAAAGGCGTCGAACAGACTGGATTGCAGGGCGTTTTTTTCCGCCTGTTCGGCAGCTTCCAGCGCAATGCCGGTAGAAGAAATGAGTTTGTTGCGCTCCGGGTCAATGCTGTCAAACGCGCCCGCGCGAATCAGGGCTTCAACCGTGCCCCGGTTGACCTGGCGCTTGTCAACGCGGTGGCAGAAATCGAACAAATCCCGGAAATGTCCCCCCTCGTCCCGCGCTTTGCCAATGACGCGAATGGCCTGTTCCCCCGTTCCCTTTATCGCGCCCAAACCATAACGAATGGTATTTTGGTTGACCGGCTCGAAGCGATAAGCGGAAGTGTTAATGTCCGGCCCCAGAACATGGACTTTGTTTTTCAGGCAGTCATCGTAAAGGTTCTTGATGGCGTCCGTATCGTTCATGTCCGAAGACATGGTAGCCGCCATGAAAGCTGCGGGATGGCGCGCCTTCAGCCAGGCGGTCTGATAAGTGACGACCGCATAGGCGGCGCTGTGCGATTTGTTGAAGCCGTATTCGGCAAATTGCGCCATCAGGTCGAAAATACGCTCTGCCAGAGCAGGCGGGAATCCTTTTTTTCTGGCGCCTTCGGCAATGGTTTCGCGGTGTTTGGCCATCTCCTCCGGCTTTTTCTTGCCCATCGCCCGGCGCAGCAGATCAGCGCCCCCCAGGGTATAACCGCCTATGATCTGGGAAATCTGCATCACCTGTTCCTGATAGACGATAACCCCATAAGTCGGAGCAAGACAGGCTTCCAGAGCGGGGTGGAAGTAGTCAATTTTCTGCTGGCCTTTTTTGCGGCGGCAAAAATCATCCACCATCCCCGACCCCAAAGGACCAGGCCGATAAAGGGCAAGCACGGCGATGATGTCTTCAAAGCAATCAGGCCCCAGCTTTTTCAGGAGCTTTTTCATACCCTCCGATTCAACCTGAAAAATCGCCGTCGTATTGGCCTCCCGCAAAATCCGATAAACCTCAGGATCGGAAAATCCGGGCCTGGCAAGATCGGGACGCTCGCCTGTCATCTGTTCGATATACGTCAACGCAAGCTCGATAATGGTCAGATTTTTGAGACCGAGAAAGTCGAACTTGACCAGACCGATCTTTTCCACATCATCCTTATCGAATTGGGAGACCGGCGAAGCGTCATTGCCCGCCGCCTGGTAGATAGGGCAGAAATCCACAATCCTGCCCGGCGCGATCAAAACGCCGCCCGCGTGCATCCCGACATTGCGCGTCAGATCCTCAAGGCGCATGGCAAGGCCAAACAATTCTTCCAGCGCTTCCTTGTCTTCGCCTGCCATCATTTCCCGCAGCAGCGGCTCCGTCTCCAGCGCGACAGTAAGCGGAACGGGCTTGTTTTCCCTGACTGGTATCAGCTTGGAAATACGGTCGCAGAGGGAAAATGGCAGGTCAAGAATCCTGCCTACGTCGCGTATCACCGCCCTGGAAGACATGGTGCCGAAAGTGACGATCTGGGATACGGCGTCAGAGCCATAATGCTTACGCACGTATTCAATGGTGCGGTGGCGATTGTCCTGACAGAAGTCAATGTCGAAGTCGGGCATTGATACCCGTTCCGGGTTCAGGAAACGCTCAAAAAGCAGGGCATAGGGTATGGGGTCAAGGCCGGTGACGCCGAGCGAAAAAGCAACCAGAGAACCCACGCCGGAACCGCGTCCGGGGCCGACCGGCACGCCGTTTTGCCTGCTCCAGTTGATGAAGTCTGCAACGATAAGAAAGTAGCCGGAAAAGCCCATCTGGATGATGGTAGCCAGTTCCGTTTTCAGGCGTTCGTCGTATTCAGGGCGGCGTAGCGAGCGGGTGTCCGGGTCGGGAAAAATTTCGCGCAGACGCTTTTCCAGACCTTCCTCGGCCTGTCGGGTCAGATAGTCTTCCAGACTGATGCCTTCCGGGGTAGAGAAATGGGGCAGGAAATTTTCGCCCAGCGTCAGTTCAAGGTTGCAACGCCTGGCGATTTCCACGGCATTTTCCAGCGCCTCCGGCAGATCGGCAAAGAGCGCCGCCATTTCTTCCTGGGTCTTGAAATACTGAGACTCGGTAAAGTGACGCGGGCGGCGGGTGTCGCCCAGGGTATATCCTTCCGCGATGCACACTCTGGCTTCGTGGGCGCGGAAGTCTTCCGGCTTCGAGAATTGCACCGGATGGGTCGCCACAAGCGGCAGTTCCAGTTCAACCGCCAGATTGAGCGTCGCCTGAATCAGGCGTTCGTCTTCGGGAAGGCCGGGACGCTGGACTTCCAGATAAAACGCGCCGGGAAAAAGATCGCGCCAGACTTCCGCCCGCTTTTTCGCTTCCTGCGGGTGGCGCAGCAAAATGGCCTCGCCCACATTGCCCATTGCGCCGCCGGAAAGGGCGATCAGGCCATTTGATCCGATTTCGGTAAACCATTCCTGCGCGATTTGCGGGCGGGTTTGCGCCTTTTCCAGACGTTCAGGGGCGGTGTGGGCGCGAGTCAGAAGCTCGCAAAGCTGGCGATAGCCTTTCCGGTTTTTGACCAGAAGCAAAATACGGCTGGGGCGCTCCGGGTCTTTGGGGTTCAGAATCCAGCAATCCGCGCCCACAATGGGCTTTAGTCCCTTGCCTTGCGCGCTTTTGTAGAACTTTACCAGCGCGAAAAGATTCATCAGGTCCGTAATGGCAAGCGCCGGCATTTTGTCTGCCGCCGCGCGCCCTACCGCCTCATCCAGACGCAGAATGCCATCGGTGATCGAATACTCGCTATGGCAGCGCAGATGCGCGAAACGAAAAAGCGGCGTATCCGGGTTTGTATCAGGCAGAGCCTTTGCAGGCAGGGAAGCAGTCTCGGTCATGATGGGCAGGGAAAAAATACAAAGGCGGGAAAGCGCGGATTCAGAAAGCGCGGATTCACTGGGTGGCATCTCCTTCTTGTGTCAGGCGATACTCGGCTTCGCGCAGGGCAAAGATGATATTGGAAGACAGGTTTTCCTGCCCGACCCGCGCCAGAAATCCGACCCGCTCCAGCGTCTCTTTAGGCTGATTGTGCAATCCGGTGATAAAGAGAGTCGCGCCGCGTTTTACGAGTTTTTCATGCAGAGCCTCAAGCGCGTCCAAACCGGAACTGTCAATCTGGATCAGGCTTTGCGCGTCCAGGATGAGAATCTTTGTGTTGTCCGCGAGCGTCTCGGTAAGGGTTTCCAGCTTGTTAGCCGCGCCAAAAAACAGCGCGCCATGGATGCGCCAGGCGCTCACGCGCGGCTTGCCTTCCGTATCGAAGTGAACGGGTAATGCGCGGACGAGCGGCACGACCTCAATCCGGGTGAGACTGGAAATGCGATAGATGAAAAACAGGCAGGCGAGCACCATGCCAAGTTCGACCGCGATGGTCAGCCCGAAAACTATGGTCACCAGAAAGGTGGCCAGCATTACGACCCGGTAATTGCTGGAAAAAAGTCGCAATTTGCGGAACCCTTCCAGATCGAGCATATGAACCGACACCATTATGACAATAGCCGAAAGCACAGCAAGCGGAATATGGCTTGCCAGCGGCGCGAAGAGGAGAACGATCGCAAGCAGGACAAGGGCGTGCACCATGCCCGAAACAGGCGTGCGCCCGCCGGAACGCACGTTGGTGGCGGTACGGGCAATCGCGCCGGTAGCGGCAAAGCCGCCAAAAAGCGGCGCGACAAGATTCGCAATTCCCTGAGCGATCAGTTCCTGGTTGGGATCGTGCCGGTCATCCATGTTGGCGTCCGCCACGCGAGCGGAAAGGAGTGATTCGATTGCGCCCAGCAAGGCAATGGCAATGGCGGGCGAAATCAGAAGCTCCAGGGTTTCCAGTGAGATTTGCGGGAAGGAAAAAGCGGGCAATTCCTGCGGAATGCCGCCAAAGCGGCTGCCGATCGTTTCAACTGGGAGATTAAACAGGGCGGCAACGCTTGTACCCAGCGCCAGAACCGTAAGCGGGCCGGGCATGCGGCGCAAAAAGCCAAGCGCAGCGGTTTGCGCCAGCCGGTTATAGAAAATGAGAAAAACGAGCGCGGTCAGAGAAAGGGCGAGGGTAGGCCAGTGCAGAAGATGGAGCGAATCGGAAAGCACCCGGATTTTTCCGAAAAAATCCGCTGGCATTGCCTCAATGGATAGTCCCATAAAGTCTTTTAATTGCGCCATGAAAATGACTATGGCGATGCCGTTGGTAAAACCTGTCACTACCGCAACCGGGATGAAGCGAATCAATTGCCCCATCCTGAATAAGCCCATTGCCAGCAAAAAAATGCCCGCCAGCATGGTCGCTATCAGGAGATTGGAAAAGCCATACAGGGCGACAATGCCATAGACAATGGGAATGAACGCCCCGGTCGGGCCGCCGATCTGAACTCTGGAACCACCGAGGAAGGAAACGATGAAGCCCGCTATGATGGCGGTCCAAATGCCCGCCGTGGGCGAAACCCCGGAGGCAATCGCAAAGGCCATCGCCAAAGGAAGCGCCAGGACGCCAACCGTGACGCCAGCCCCTACGTCTTTGCCAAACTGCGCTCTGGTGTAACCGGGCAGACAGTCAAAAAGTTTGGGGTGAAAGGCGATTTTTGCAAAGCAGGTTTTGAGTGGCATGATGTTATCTTGGTTGGGTGTGGTAAGGCCAACCCACGGTTTTTCTGACTGGCAGGCCGATGCTTGTTGCAAACGTCAGGTTATCGGCGTTTATTGCACGCGCATCCCCGGCCTTGCGCCGCTATCCGGCGCAAGGAGGTAAATGCCGGATTCATTGCCGGACTGATCCGAGGCGGCCAGCACCATTCCTTCGCTTACACCGAATTTCATCTTGCGCGGAGCAAGGTTGGCAACCATCACGGTCAATCTGTCGGCAAGCAGAGCCGGATCGTAAGCTGATTTGATCCCGGCAAAAACCTGGCGCGGCTTCTCTTCGCCGATGTCGAGAACCAGGCGCACGAGTTTGTCCGCGCCTTCGACAGGACCGGCTTCAACAATGCGGGCAATACGCAAATCCACCTTCATGAAATCTTCGATGCCGATAGTTTCGCTTTTCTCCACCGGCAGAGGAACAGCCTGGGGAGCAGGCTGGGCGGCAGGGGCGGAGTCTCGATTGGCCTCTATGAGCGCGGCGATCTGTTTCGGGTCAATCCGGGTCATCAGGTGTTGATAAGGAGCAATGGTGTGGCCAACAGGCAACAGGGAGTCCACATCCCGCCAGAGGAGCGGGTCAATTTTGAGGAATGATTCCACCTGTTCCGAGAGCGCGGGCAGGACTGGTTTTAAAAGAATCGTGAGTAGTCTGAAGAGGTTAAGCGCATGGCTGCAGGATTGATGCAGCAGTACCTCAGCGCCGGTCTGTTTGGCAAGTTCCCAGGGTTTAACGCTGTCTACATACTGGTTGGCGATATCGGAAAGCGCCATGATTTCGCGCATAGCCCTGGAAAACTCGCGGTTCTCGAAGAGTTCGGCAATGCGCGGCGCGGCTTCCTGAATCGCGTTAAAGGCGGGGAGAGAAGCGTCGGCGGCGGCAAGTTTGCCGTCAAAGCGTTTCACTATAAAACCGGCGGCGCGACTGGCAATGTTGATGTACTTGCCAATCAGGTCTGAATTGACGCGGGCGATGAAGTCTTCCAGATTGAGATCAATGTCTTCCAGGCTGCTGGAGAGTTTGCCGGCGAAGTAATAGCGCAGCCATTCCGGGTTCAGTCCTTGTGCAAGATAGCTTGCCGCAGTGATGAAGGTGCCGCGCGACTTGGACATTTTCGCGCCGTCTACGGTCAGAAAGCCGTGCGCGCAAATTTTGTCGGGGGTACGGAAATTGGCGTGCGCCAGTTCCGCAGGCCAGAAAAGGGCGTGAAAGTAGAGAATGTCCTTGCCGATGAAGTGATACAACTCGGCGCTGGAATCCGGCTTGAAATACTCGTCGAAATCAAGGCCGACGCGCTCGCACAGGTTTTTGAACGAACCCATGTAGCCGATTGGCGCATCCAGCCAGACATAGAAAAATTTGCCCGGCGCATTGGGAATTTCAAAGCCGAAATAGGGCGCGTCGCGGGAAATATCCCAGTCGGAGAGCAGGTGCTCGCCTTCCTGTCCCAGCCATTCCCGCATTTTGTTGGCGGCTTCGCTTTGCAGGACGCCGTTTTCAGGGGCGGTATAACGGCGCAGGAAAGATTCGCAACGCGGGTCGGAAAGTTTAAAAAAATAGTGTTCGGACTGGCGCAATTCCGGCTTTACGCCGGAGACGGCGGAATAGGGATTTTTCAGCTCTGTCGGCGCATAAGCCGCGCCGCAAGCCTCGCAATTATCGCCGTACTGATCTTTTGCGCCGCATTTGGGGCATTCGCCCTTGATGAAGCGGTCAGGCAGAAACATAGCCCTGGCGGGGTCGAAAAATTGCTCAATGGCGCGTTTTTCGATTAGCCCTGCCGCAAGCAGGCGTTCGTAGATTTGTTCCGCAAACGCTTTTGTTTCCGGGGAATGGGTGCTGTAGTAGTTGTCGAAGTCAATGCAAAAACCGGAAAAATCCCGCAAATGCTCGGCATACATCCGGTCAATCAATGCTTCCGGGGTAATGCCTTCCGCTTCTGCGCGCAACATGATGGGCGTGCCGTGGGTATCGTCAGCGCAGACATACCAGCATTCATGCCCGCGCATTTTCTGGAAGCGAACCCAGATGTCGGTCTGGATGTATTCCACCAGATGACCCAGATGAATCGCGCCGTTGGCATAGGGCAGGGCGGAGGTAACGAGAATTTTACGGCTCATGGCAGGGCAGGGTGGATAAGGTAATTGCACATTTTACCTCATGCGCCGCCCATGACAGAAATCTGTCACAGCCTGGTAGTGCCCGGTTTGAGAGGCAAGTTTGGGCGATGTATAGCAATGCTTGTAGGGGCGCGATTTATCGGTCTTGCAGACGGCAAGTCTTGCAGACGGCAAGTCTCGCAGGCGGCAAGTCTCGCAGGCGGCAAGTCTCGCAGGAGGCAATGTCTTGCAGACCGCCGGGGGTTTGGGGTCTCAACTCGGCCTGTTGCGCTGTTCGTCCTGTTCGTCGTCCCGCAGGATTTTTTCCGGCGGCAGATATTTGAGCAGAATGTCATGCAGGTGGGAAATGATGATGGGCTTGGAGAGAAAATCGTTCATCCCGGCCTTAATGAAACTGGCGCGCGCTTCGGTAACGGCATTGGCGGTCAGGGCAACGATTATGGAATGCTCATGCCTTCCGCCCAGGGCGCGAATGGCACGGGTAGCTTCCAGACCGTCAATGTCCGGCATCATGTGATCCATGAAGATGATGTCGTAACTCTTTGCCTTCGCCATTTCAATGCCGGCCCTTCCTCCATCGGCCTGTTCAACATGAATGCCATACTGCTCCAGCAACCCGGCAGCTACCATCAAATTGACCTGATTGTCGTCAACAACCAATATCCGCACATTGCGGGTATTGAACGCCCTGCCCTTCGCATACTGGTCACTGATGATGCTCGTATAGTGTTCGTGCTTGAAACGCTCATTTAAAAGGTCGGCCAGGGTAGTGATGATGAGCGGCCTTTCCAGTGTTTCGCCAATGTCGCTGTTATTCTTTTCGCCGCTCCACAACAAAACGGTTATTTTGACGTTCGGCGGAATGACGCGAGCAGCCCTCTGAGCCAGCGAAAGATCAATCAGGGCATGGCTGTAGCCGCTTCCCGCAAAGGCAGCCATCGCCTCTTTCTCATTAGTCATAACGGCATGGGGTACATCCAGGGAAGCCAGCATTTCGCCCAGCGCCTCCGCGTTACAGGTCAACGGTTCGTAACAGAGAATGCGGGTAATTTTTTCCGGGCTTTCAATTTGCGCGATGGGAACGACCCCATTATCACCCTCTTTATACCCGCAGAGGATATGCCAGGAAAAGGTTGAGCCTTCGCCATAAACGCTTTGTACGCTAATCTCTCCCCCCATCATTTCAACCAGACGGCGGGTAATCGCAAGGCCAAGACCAGTTCCCATCACATTCCGGTTTTTCCTGGCATCCAATCTCTGAAAGTCGCTGAAAAGTTTGCCTATATCCTCTTCACGAATGCCAAGGCCGGTATCACGCACCGAAAAACAGAGTTTCAGCAGCCTGAATTCCTGGTCATTGCCAGACATGAATTGCGTGGCCTTTTTTCTATCCGGCTTCCTGACTTCCTCGCCCCAGACGCGAAGGCTGATATTGCCTTCCCGCGTATATTTGACCGCGTTGTTCAAGATATTGGTAAGAGTCTGGCGGATGCGAAGATCGTCGCCAATCATGGTAAATGGAATGTCGGGCGCGACAACTACGGTCAATACCACCTTGGTACTGCCGGTTCGCATTCCGACCATGATAACGGTATCGTAGATGAACGAGGGGAAATCGAAGGGGCGGCAATCAATCTCCATTTTCCGCGCCTCGATTTTGGAAAGATCAAGAATGTCGTTGATGATCCCAAGGAGCGACATTGCCGAATTGCGGACAGTCATTGCGCGCGCGGTCTGGCTGGGATCAAGCTGGTTGGCGAGCATCAACTCGGTCATCCCGATGATGGCATTCATTGGGGTGCGAATTTCGTGACTGACCAAAGCCAGGAACTGGCTTTTTGCCATGGTTGCCCGTTCAGCTTCTTCCTTTGCTTCCATGATCTGGCTGATGTCTATCCATTCAAAGCAGCGGGCAATGCCTGCTTCCGCCATGGGCGAAGAGCGAAGCGCGAACCAGTGTTTTTTTCCCTGCACAATCGCGGAAAACTCCCGCTCTACGAAACCGCTTTGCTCCATGATTTCCTGAAATACCTTTTTCAGATCATTGTCCGGAAAAAGGTCAAGCAAAGGTATTGGCTGCTTGTAGAGGCGACGGGAAATGCCCAACCAGTTGGCAAGCGAGGCGCTGATGTAACGCGAGGTAGCCTTGTCATCGCTGATCAAGGTATAACTAAGTGTAGTCGCCATGTTTGTTTCAAAAGTATGGCTATTCTTCTCCAGGACAGAAAGCCGCTTTTGAATAACAATGAGCGAGCCGTAAATGAGCAGACAAAAAACATCAAACAGCAGCAGCCAGTAAAAATGCTGGAAACCGCTGCTTTTCACCGGATGCTGCACGCTCAGCACAAGCGTAACAACCAGCAGCAGATTGACCAGCGCCAGAAAAATCCAGAAGCTCCTTTTGTCAAGGTAGGTAAAATTGATGAAAGCCGCGCCAATGGGAACCAGCGCGTACATGGTGTAATCCTTGCTCTCGATAGTCATAAAAGAATATATGAGCACGATCAGAATCGGATTCAGCCAGGATTGGGTGGAAATCGGGAAGTAAACCCATGTCGTGCGCAGCAGCGCCACAGCGATAAAGCCGGAGACAAGTTGCCAGAGTTCCATCTGGTTTATCGTCATGAAAAGCGCGTAAACCACGACCAGAGTGACTGTAAAACGCTGCCGCGAGCGGTCAAAAATCTGCTCGTGCTCCAGGTCAAAAGCGTAGCGCGTAGTTTTTCGCATCATGCCGCTCCAACATTCGCCTTTGCGGCAGGATCAGGCGCGGCAGTGCTCACAGACTCACTCTCCTGCTCCAGTTTGCCAACACCTTCCGGGCAAACAAAATCCAGCGCGCTGGGCAGTATTTCATATTCCGCTTCTGTCCGATAAAAAAACTCTCCATCCAGGGAAATGGCAATCAGATCGTCAGACTCAATGGTCATTTTCTGGAAACGGTGATGCCGGATATATTCCGGCCATTTATGATACCGTCCATACATGTAATCATTCATGATTTTCATCGCCCCGATTCTGGGAATCTGGCCCCACAGATAGAGATCAAGCGCCCCGTCATCTGGACTCGCGTCTATACCCGGGCAAAAGGCTCTGCCATAACAAGGCTGATTGGCAATCAAGGCGCTCATGAATTTGCCTTCCAGCGCCACTTCATCATCAAGCGTAATTCGGTAATCCTGCTCTGTGCCGGAACGTAATATGTTGTACATGGCAGCGTAAAAATAACAGGTATCCAATGGAATAATTCTGTATTTGGCAAACAACTCTTCGCCCAAAATATTTGCCATAGCCTCTACGCCAAACATGGAAAAGGAAAGGGCATAACTGTTATCGCAACGAATAAGGTCAACCTGCCTCGTTTCCGCAAATATGAGATCGCTGACAGACTCAAACAGCAAAGTCGCGTTTTTGCCTAACGAGCGGACAAATACGTGGTCTCCCTCCTTGTTTTTCGCGTAATAAGCAATCTGTACATTCGGCAGACCTATCGCGCCATTGATGACCTCATAAAGTATTCCATTCCCTCCCACAGCGTAGATACGAACCAGACCAGGTTCTTTCTGACAATAACGCCTGATGAACCCCACCGCGTCGCGTTGCCAGCGAGTAACGTGAATGTCGTAAGAAAGCCAGGGATAATGGACAAAACAGCTTTCGATTTCCGCGCAAATATCCGGCAGGTAATTTGCGACGCCTCTGGCAACAGGATTAATGATAAACAGGTGTTTCATGTTTTTCTTACCCCAGGCTCATTTCCTGCCCCGCCAGGCGGTGCGCGATTTCTTCCGCCATAAAAACCGCATGGCGTTCAATTTCATCCGGCAGCGGCGCGTCAAAATTCAGAAAGATGCCGCCCAGCAGATTTTCTTCCGCCGCGCGTAACGGGAAAACGCAAACAGTCATGGCATTCCCGGAGCCTGCTTCTACGTCGTAACGCCAGACCATGCCGATCCTGCCGGTATTCTGTAGCGCCGCCCGCAGGACAGTTTGCCAATTGCTCAAATCCGCATCGCCCTTGCTGAAGCCGGAAACCGGATCATAATGAATTACGGTATCCGCATCTTCCGCACCATACAGGCGCAAAGTTGCGCCTTTTGCCTGATATACGCTGATAAAACGATGCGCGGCATGGCGAAAAAAATCAGGCAAATCAACGCCGGGAAAAAGAGAACGCTCCAGAAATAAATGAAAATCAAGCATTTCCTGTTGCCAGTTTGTTTCATCAATGCGCTTGCGAAAACCTGTAAGCATCTGATAGAAAGAGGTTGCAATCCGCCCAAAATTCTTTTCCTGATAGCGCTGCATCTGGGGTTGAGAGTCTTCCGGGTTGAAATCATCGGCAATACGGCTCATTGCGCGCATCGTGTCGGCAACAATCTGCGCCGCATAGCGCAACGAAGCCAGGAGCATGGCGGAGAAAAACAGCATCGCCCCTGTTACCACAACAATCACCAGATACATGGATTCATAAATGGAAGAAAATGGAAGCGCCGCGACAACCCAGGTCAACTCCCCAAATGGCTCGAGTTGAACCGGCTCAAAAGAAAGCATCGCGCTGCCGCCAACCAGACCAAAGCGCGCATTGTGGAAAAAAACCAACTCTTTGTCTCGTAAAGCGTTTTTAACAAGAGTCAAGTCTGACAGGCCGGTTTCATCAATGGATTTGCCAATATTTCTACTATCCTGAGCAGCCCTAAGATGCAAAGATTCCGAAAAAAGCATGGAAACAACGGGAGTTTTTCTGTCTGGCCCGCCAAAGAGTTCATCAAATCTGCCATCTGCGCCCATGCAACCAAGTAAAACGCCATTGCGAAACAGGGGAATGGTTATGGAATAAACATTCTGCAAGCCCTTGCCATCACGATAATCGTAGAGCGCCTGTTCTTCAGAGTTAATGTTGATATGCAATTTTTTACTTTTCATCGCCTCCGCGCACCAGGAAGAACTCTGCGGATCACCCAGGAAATTCTCATCCATATCCGGCACAACCATGATTGTCCCGCCGTCATTGATATACGACCGGATAAAGCGCCCGCTTGGCGCCCCCGGATAGCTGTCACGATCATCGTCATCTTTGCCGTCAAAAGCGTTTGCCTCATAAGCCAGCCAGGCGTTGTAGATGTTGCGGTTACGGAGCGTTTGCTGAATAACGCGCTCGGCCTGTTTGCGCGCGTCAGGCCTGGTCGCGTCAACTCGGGAAAGCAGTTCCGCCTCGACCTCCAGAGTCAGGCGGATACTGTCAAGGGTAAATTTCAGTTGTTCTGAATCGAAGCGGGTCTTGTTTACCAGCAGACGATTTGCCAGACCGACCTTGCTTTCATAGACAGAATGAACGATGGAAAACAAAAGGATGCCAAGTATTGTCAGAAAGGGAATGGCGACAAAAAAGAGGATCTTCTGCCAGATAGCATTTTTTGTGGGCCGCCTGCTCATTCCGTCCTCCCTGCTTCCGCCTGAACGCCGGTGCTTGCAAGCAGTTCCTGAATGGCTTGGCCAGCCTCTTCATACTCGATCATTTCCAGGAGGTTCGAAATCATTTCCAGCTTTCCGGCCATATCTGCTTCATCCAAACCCGGCGCAGCATAGGAGAACCGCATAGTGTGCCGCAAGCGTTCGCCCGCCAGCAACAGATTGTAATCCTCCAGCGCGGCGCGAACAGCTTTCAGACCCGCCGTTAAATCTTCGACATGCCGCCTTTCCCTGGGAGATGTTTCCTGCTTTGGCAGCATCGCCTTAAGTGATTCGATAAAATCGGAAAGCGCCTCTTCAAGCTGGGGATAAGACAGGCGGCAACCTTCGATATCGTTTTCCCTGGCGGTCATTTCCAGGCGGTAAGCCTGTTCGCCCAGGTAAAACGCGCCGATAGTATTAAGCGCCCCCTTGCTGCCATGCACCTCAATGGTGAAGGCATGAACATCGCCTGAAACGAGGAATTCGCGCATTTTGCCCATGGAGATGGCAAGCTCACGCGCGGAAAGAGAAAGCATTTCCATATACAGCGACGAGTTGCCGCCCAGCATGGAAAGCGCCTTGTCAACTCCCAGATTCGGAATGTTTCGCGCCGCAGCCATAAAACGCTGAATCTCAGTCGGCTTATCCGTCTCCGGCTGAAGCATGTCAGCGAAAGCAGGCGGCGGCGCTTCAGGAGGAATAGCCTTCAAAACTGAAGCCGTATGACTTCCCTCCAGTGTGGATTTCGCCAGCGTCGCCCAGTTGACAGTTTCCTTCACCCTGGTCTGTGGTGAGGCTAACTCTGTTTCGGCGTCCAAAACAGGCGCGTAATGGATAAAAAAGTCCGCCAGCCGATCAGAAATGAAATTCAGCACTGCGTCGTCATGCAGGATGACCTGGCGGGAATTGGCCGTCTCCAAAATGATAAAGGCGCGTAATTGTTTTCCGGCCCGAATCGGCAAAATACAGACCGCCCAGGCTTTCGGCGCAACAAACTCAAGGCCGAGCGAACGCATCGCGTAGCGTTTCAAAAGCAGGTAATGTTTGCCTTCAAGCGCCTCCGCCAGAGTTTCGTGTCCCTCAAACTCCGGCGCTAACGCCACTGAACGGATATGGAATTCACCTGCCGTGCCGGAAATGGCAAACAGCCGCGCCTGCCTGCCCAGATAGATGAAAAAACGCGCGGTATCCGCCTTGCAACTGACCCGCAACAACTGCAGGATGTGCTTGGACGCTTCCTCAAAACTCAGACTTTTATGGATAGCGTTCTGGATGGCAAGGTAGCTATCCAGTTTGATTTTGACAAGGTAAAGATAATTCAGGCGCATCCGAAAATATTGCCAGAGCCTTGATACGGAACGCGCCAGGTCGCCGACTTCATCCTGTCGTTCCAGATAAGGCAAATCCTGCACGCCGCCTGTTCCGCTGATCATGTCTATGGAATGCGCGAGCCGGTTTAGCGTATTACGTGCGTGGTAAACAATGAACAGGAGCAGCGCGGCAAAGGCAAGCAGCACGACGACCAGGTAGACGGCAATGGGACGCAGCGCCCTGAAAACAGCCTGGTCAACAACAGAAGATGGCAGCGCCGCGTAAATATAGACTACCTCGCCGCCAAAACCTTCGAGCAATACCGGCTTCAGGTAAATAAACGCATCCGCGTCAAGGAGCCAGGAATACTCGTTTTGCAGGAAAATTTCCTGTCTTGCGCGCATCGCCTGCCTGATCTGGTCGAGATGGGGGAGACGCATATCCTGCATCGCCATGCCAATCTGTTCGATGTTCTGGGAAAAGATAAGTTTTTCTTCCGCTGAAAATACCGCCGTAACTACCTGCCCATTAAATTCGCTGTCAAATGCCAGGTCACGCGCCAGGACGCCGCCGCCTACCACACCAACTGCTTTTCCATGCCGCAGGATGGGGCTGCTGACTGTGATGCTCGCAGCATGACCACCTCCCGTCTTGTAGTCGCTCAGGAAAATGAAATCCAAACCATTGAACACCTTGCCGCTTTCTAGGGGAATCTTGTACCACCCGCTCATGTCAGGGTTATTCAACTCTTTTTCTTCCATGCCTGGAATAAGGGTAATCGCTTCCTCGCTTCCTTTATCACTGCGGATGTAGGAACGCATATAGCGGCCGCTGGGCGCTCCGGGATATTCGCCGCTGCGCGAAGCGTCTTCGCCATCAAGGCTGTTGGGTTCATAAGCGACCCAGACATTGTGGATGTGCGTGTTATTGAGCATCCACGCAAGGATGGCGTCCCCTTCGTAGCGGCGCTTCCCTGCCGGCAGCGCATCCAGACTCTCAAATGAAGTGGCTGCGTCAACTACTGTCGCGTAACTCGCGGACAACATGCCCTTCAGCCTGGTCTCATTGATTGCGGCAACCCCGGCCACATGCGATTCGGAATCTTTTTTCACCCCTTGCGCCACGCTCCAGACAATGGCGCACGAAAACAGCGCGAATCCCGGCAAAAAGGCTCCCCCCAGCAAAAGCAGGATTTTTTTCCAGAGGAAACGGCTGTTGCTCATGCCTGCCCTGCCGCCTCCTCTTTATTTGCGTCGGCCTGGTTATGGTGTTGCTGCGCAATCTCCTGAAAGCCTGCTTCGTTTTCCCGGAACAGATCAACCAGCAAAGGATCGAAATGACTACCCTCGCCTGCCAGGATAATGTTTCTGGCTTCATTGTGCGTCATTGCTTTCCGGTAACAGCGCGGCTCAATGATTGCGTCATAAACATCCGCGATTGCCATTATACGCGCGCAAAGCGGAATATTGTCTCCCGCCAATCCATTCGGGTATCCAGCACCGTCAAAACGCTCATGATGCCCTTCCGCAATCATGATTGCATATTTCAGATAACGCTGGGTCGGGGTGCGCGCGAACATCTTGCGTAGCATCTTGCCGCCTGCGGGCGCATGCTCCTTCATGATTTCAAACTCTTCCGGGGTCAATTTTCCAGGCTTTAACAGGATTGCGTCACTGATGCTGATTTTGCCGATGTCGTGCATGGGCGCGGCGCGAACGTACATCTCCAGTTCTTCCTGTGATGGCCTGGCAATCTTCCTCCCCGGTATGGACGCGCCTGAATCGTGCCACGCAATCAGTTTCCTTCCCAGCAAATCAACGTAACGGCTGGTGCGGATGATGTGTCCGCCCGTATCCGAATCGCGGTATTCCACGATTTCCGAAAAGCCATGCACGATGTTGTCTTCCAGTTCCCGTACCGTCTTTTCCAGGTAACACTGGTAACGGAAAAAGCTTAAGTGGTGGTCAATCCGGTGCAGCAGGATAGATTTGTTGAAAGGTTTGGTCACGAAGTCCACCGCGCCGCATTCCAGGCCGCGTATTTCCGAATCCGTGTCACGATTGGCGGTAAGGAAGATAACAGGGATGTCGCTTAAACGCGCGTCCGCTTTCAGGCGCAGGATTGTCTCAAACCCGTCCATTCCCGGCATTTCGACATCCAGGAGGATCAGGTCTGGACGCTCACTGGAGCAAATCTTGAGAGCCTGCTCCCCTGATTTTGCCAGAATTGCGCGGTGGCTCTCGCCGATTTGTCCGGCGATATAATTCAGGTTAACCAGGTTGTCATCAACGATCAGGATAGTGCCTTTATTCATTGGAGTACTCTTTGCAGGGAAAATTGAATCTGCTTAATTATTAACCTTGTGAAGCGCGATAGCAACCTGACAATATGGTTGAAATGTAAATGTTATTTCATCATGACCATGCGCCTGGCTTTAGGCTTTGTGATTTGCGACAGGGCAATCACATGAATGCGATTATCGTGGCCTCTCGGAAGTACTCGTTTACGATCAATGGGTTACGAGGGGGCTGTTCACAGGGGATTGATTTGTGTAGTTTTCTGCCTTTTTGGAGCGTTCCATGGAGACGGAAGGCAAACTGTGTCTGGCGGACGTATTCGTATCGATCAGCGACCCAAGACAAGCGGGGAAGGTTGAACACGATCTGGTCGAGTTACTGGTGGTGGCGGTCAATGCGGTGCTGGTTGGAGCCGACACCTTCGTTGAGATCGAGTTGTGGGCGAAAGAAAAACTCGACTGGCTGCGAGGTTACCTCAAGCTGAAAGCGGGCATTCCCTCGCACGACACCTTTGGGCGGCTGTTTGGCCTGATTGATCCCATACAATTTGAGGCCGCCTTTCGGCGCTGGGTCGGATCGATCCTCCCGGCGCTGGAGGCCGATGCCGTGGTGGCCATTGACGGCAAGAGCAGTCGGCGCACAGGCAAGGTGGATGCTATGCCGCTGCATCTGGTGAGTGCGTTTGCCGCAGGTGCCGGTTTGGTGCTCGGGTAGCGGGCGACGGCGGCGAAGTCCAATGAAAAGACGGCCATTCCTGAACTCCTGGCTACCCTGGCGCTGGAAGGTTGCATCGTCACGCTCGATGCCATGGATACCCAGACCAACATCGCCCAGGCGATCCGCAATCGTGGTGCGCATTATGTCCTGGCACTCAAGGACAACCAGCCGAACCTGGCCGATTCGCTGCGCGATTTCTTTGCCCGGTTCAAGGCGGTGCCGCCCACAACCTCGCCGTGCTTAAGCACATCACCATGAACCTCATCCGCCTTGACCATATACCACGAAAGGGCGGCATTAAGGCCCGTCGCCTCATCGCCGTAACTTTCGATTCCTACCGCGTTCAATTGCTCGGCTTGACATGACTTTCATGCGATTGCCCTGGATGTCGTAGCTTCCTTAAAAATTCGTTTATAGTGCTTTTCCTAAATAATCTTACTCTATCAACCTTCAGATATCCTATCCTGCAAGCGAGAAGGGGTAAAAATAATTACGAGAAGCACTATATTGTGATTGCCGCAATTTACAGAACATCCGGGAGCGCCAAGCGCCAGAGTGGCATCTTGCTTCAGGCCGGGTTAGCGCCCGGCGCTCCCAGCCAGGCCGATCTGCCATCCGAGGCAGATGCGATTGCCCTGAAAGACAGGCGTCATGTACAAAAGGTTACAAATCGAATGTGGTTCAATGATAATCCTGTCGCACAATATGAGAGAAACGCATGTCCTTATCTTTCTCAGGCAGGAAGATTTGCGTGTGATGCTTATAAGTTTACGGTAGCCGCCATGAAACCTTTTTTTCTTCCTATATCGCGCAGTCATGTTTTTTGTGCCATGCTGGTTTTTTGCGGCTGCCTGACGGCAGCCGTGGCGGAAACGGGTCGTGAGCTTGGCGTGGAAAGCGCGGGCGAGTATGGCAGTTTGCGGGAAGGCAGTTTGCGGAAAAGCTGGAAAAAACTTCCGCCCGAAGAGCGCGAAGAGTTGCGTCGCCAGATGCGCGACGCCTGGCAGCGGCTTTCCAAAGAAGAGCAGGAACGCCTGCTGCCGAACTGTTGGGAAAAAGACGACAAGGGACAAAACGGTCGCCCCGGCGGATTAAGAGACGGGAAATCAGGGAAGGAAAAAGATTGGAAGGAGGGGCGTTGTTCTCATAAAAGATACAGAGAGCATTGGCATAGCCTTTCGCCGGAAGAGCGGGAAGTTCTCCGCAGCAAGCTGCGTGAGGCGCTGCGCCAAAAGGAAACGCCGCCAGGGGACGAAATAACGCCGGAATCCATGCCGGTTAATCAACCGGGCGAGGCAACGGCGCAGTAAAATTCGCGCCATGCGAATCCTTGCCCTGGAAACTTCAACGGAATTTGCGTCCTGCGCTTTCTGGCTGGATGGTTCTGTTTTGTCCGCCGAATGTCCCGCCGATGCGCCTCATTCCCTTACCCTTATTCCGCTCGCCAAGCGTCTTTTGCAGGAAGCGGGGTCTGATTTTGCCGCGCTTGACGCTGTGGCGTTCGATAAGGGTCCGGGCGCGTTTACGAGTTTGCGCGTATCTTGCGCTATCGCGCAAGGCATGGCGAGTGCCCTGGATATTCCCGTGCTGCCTGTCGGCTCGCTCGAATGCCTGGCCTGGCGCGCCTGCGAAGCGGGGGAAAAGGCGTTAAGTCTGCTTGACGCTCGTATGGGAGAAGTGTACGTCGGCGCGTTCAGGCGGGAAAAGGAAGGAGTAAAACCTTTGCTGGAAGTCGGGCTTTGCAAGCCGGAAGCAATCACGCTGCCGGATGGCGAGGGCTGGAAAGTCGTGGGCAATGCGCTGGATGCTTACCCTTTGCTGCGGGAACGCTTAT
The DNA here is from genome assembly GCA_009777925.1 of Betaproteobacteria bacterium. GTDB lineage: Bacteria > Pseudomonadota > Gammaproteobacteria > Burkholderiales > Rhodocyclaceae > Azovibrio. The sequence continues at coordinate 19,453 of WRKX01000004.1, forward strand.
CTGGGCAATGCCTGCTTTCTCTTGTGCCGCACGCGGAGCCGCTGGTTGAGCTTGCGGTTTTTGCCCTGCGGCGCGGGGAGGGGATTGATCCGGCGCTGGCCCTGCCGCGTTATGTGCGAGACAAGGTAGCGCGTACCTCAGCGGAACAGATGGCCACAGGAGGCCGAGTATGACATGGCGGGCGGATGCCGCGCTTGCGCCGGAGCTTTTTTTGCTCGCTGAACGCGATCTTCCCTGGCTTTGCGAACTGGAAAAGCGCGTAAACGCTTCTCCCTGGCAGGCGCGGCATTTTGCCGATTCACTGGAAGCGGGGCATGACGCCTGGGGAGCGCGGCGGGGCGGGGCGTGTCTGGGCTTTGTGCTGGCTTTGCATGAGCCGGACATAAGCCATCTGCTAAATATCGCGGTAGCGCCGGAAGCTCAACGGCAAGGGCTGGGCGCTTTTTTGCTGCGCCATGCCATGACACGCGCCGCCCGGACAGGCGCAGGCGAAATGTTTCTGGAGGCGCGTCCCTCAAACAGCAATGCCCTGTCGCTTTACCAAAGTTTCGGTTTTCAGCAGGTTGCCTTACGCACAGCTTATTATTCCGCCAATGCGGATAATGTGCGTGAAGACGCGCTGATCCTGCGGGCAACGCTCCCAATTCTGGAGGAGACATGATGCGTGACCGGCGGCAAACGGTTTTTCTGAAAGAAATGGGCTATACCCTGTGGCGATTGCGGCAGGGAGGCGGTGAGGCGGAAAAGAGTAAGGATAGCGCATACGCGAAAAACGAAGAGGAGACCGCTCCTCGGCAGCGCGTTTATTCCGTAAGCGGGGCGCAAAAAGCGGCGCGGGAACAGGCATGGGAAAGCACGCAGAAGCCTATGCGAAACATGCCGGAAAGGAGCGCGGCCATTTCGCCGCCGCCCCCTGAAGCGCTCGCCATCCATGCGCCGGAAGCGCGGCAGGAATCGAATATCTCCCCTGATGACCGCGCAAAGGCCATTGCGCCTATGGATTGGGAGGATTTGACGGAAGCTATCCGGGAATGTCGCGCCTGTGAATTGTGTCGGTATCGCAAGCAGGCAGTGCCGGGCGTGGGCGATCAGGCGGCGCAATGGCTGTTCATCGGCGAAGGCCCCGGCGCGGAAGAAGACGCGCGTGGCGAGCCGTTCGTCGGTCAGGCAGGCCGTCTGCTGGACGCGATGCTCTCCGCTATCGGCCTGAAACGGGGCGAAAATGTCTATATTGCCAATGCCGTCAAATGTCGCCCTGAAGGCAATCGCACGCCACTGCCTCCTGAAATGGCGGTTTGCCGTCCTTTTTTATTGCGGCAGATTGCGCTGCTGCGCCCTGCCGTCATCGTCCTGTTGGGAAAAGCCGCTACGCATAGCGTATTGGGAGATGACGCCTCGCTGGCTTCCCTGCGGAAAAAAACGCATTGCTTTGACGATATTCCCGTTGTTGTCACCTATCACCCGGCTTATCTGCTCCGCAATTTGCCGGAAAAAGCCAAAGCCTGGGAAGACCTTTGCCTTGCGCGTCAGCTTTGGCGGGGGACGCAGACAAAAAACTGAAAACCGCTGAAAAGTATTGGAATTGCCGTAATTCCTGGAACATCAGGGAGCGCTGGGCGCCAGCCCGGCCATTAACTGCGTAGCTGCGCTGGCGCGCGACGTTCCCGGTCAGGCTGGCTCGTCATCTGATGCAAATGCGATTGCCCTGCTGAAATCGCGTCTTTTGCTTTTCAGAATTCAATCGGATCGGTTATAATTACAGGTTCTGGTCAGGCTATTTGACCGGAATAGAGCGCGTCGCGCTCAAAATCCTCACATCCGCTGATTTAAGGGTGCCGTTGCAAACATGCGCGGCTATTTGTGGCGGATGGCGGTTCAACCCTTATCTGGAGTTTTTATGTCTGTCAGTATGCTGCAAATGCTGGAGGCGGGTATCCATTTCGGACACCAGACCCGCTTCTGGAACCCCCGGATGGCTCCGTTCATCTTCGGCTCCCGCAACAAGATTCACATCGTCAATCTGGAAAAAACCCTTGAGAAATACAACGAAGCGATGGAGTTCTTAAAAAGACTCTCCTCGCGGCGCGGCACGATTCTCTTCATTTCCACCAAGCGCCAGGCCCGCGAAATCATCGCCGAAGAAGCCCGGCGCGCGGGCGCGCCTTTCGTTGACCAGCGTTGGCTGGGCGGGATGCTCACCAACTTCAAGACGGTCAAACAATCCCTGAAGCGCCTGAAAGAGATGGAAGCCGCTGTTGAAGCGGGCGAGCCTGGCAAAATGTCCAAGAAAGAAGCTCTCGGTTTCACCCGCGAACTGGAAAAGCTGCAAAAATCCATGGGCGGCATCAAGGATATGACCACCCTGCCGGATGCGGTTTTTGTCATTGACGTTGGCTATCACAAGATTGCCGTGACTGAAGCGCGCAAGCTGGGCATTCCCGTGATTGGCGTGGTGGATACCAACCATTCCCCCATCGGCGTGGATTACGTGATTCCCGGCAACGACGATTCCTCGCGCGCCATTCGTCTTTATGCGCGTGGCGTGGCGGACGCGATTCTGGAAGGCCGCTCGCAGGCGGCGCATGAGATCGTGGAAAGCAGCGCCGGCGATGAGGAATTCATCGAGGAAGTCGAAGAAATTGAAAACAACGCTGCTGAGTAAGCGGTTTGTCTTGATAATCTGGCGAAGCTTGGAGGCTGGGTCTTCCGGCTTCGCTTTTGTTTAACCAGTGATTGATTTTGGAGTACAAAATGGCGGAAATTACCGCAAGCATGGTGAAAGATTTGCGCGAGAAAACGGACGCGCCGATGATGGAATGCAAGAAAGCCCTGACCGAGGCCGACGGCGACATGGCAAAGGCCGAAGAAATCCTGCGGATCAAATTGGGTTACAAGGCGAGCAAGGCCGCCGGTCGCATTGCGGCGGAAGGCATTGTGGGCGTCCATATAACAGCGGATGGCAAGGAAGGCGCAATTCTGGAAGTGAATTGCGAGACCGATTTTGTCGCCAAAAACGATGATTTCCTTGCCCTGGTGAAAAACAGCGTGGAGCTTACGGTAAGCAAATCTCCTCTGGATGTTGCCGCATTGGCCGCTTTGCCGCTGGGCGACGGCACGGTGGAATCCGTTCGCGCCGCGCTGGTCGGCAGGATCGGGGAAAACATGAACCTGCGCCGCTTTGCCCGTCTGGAAGCCAAAGGGCGGCTTTATCAATACGTGCATGGCGGGGCGAAGATCGGGGTGTTGCTTGATCTCGTCGGCGGCGATGAACAGCTTGGCAGGGATCTCGCCATGCACATCGCCGCTTCCAAACCCAGGGCGCTGAATGCTTCCGGCGTTGACGCCGCGCTGCTTGAATCCGAGCGCCGTATCGCCCGCGAGAAGGCGATAGAATCCGGCAAGCCTGAAAACATGCTGGACAAGATCGTGGAAGGCGCGGCGCAGAAGTTCCTGAAAGAAATTACCTTGCTGGGGCAGGTTTTCGTCAAGGCGGAAGACGGCAGGGAAACCGTCGGAGAGCTTTTAAAGAAGAAAAATGCTTCGGTAGTGGATTTCGTTCTTTATGTAGTCGGCGAAGGCATCGAGAAAAAAGAGACCGACTTTGCTGCCGAAGTTGCCGCGCAGGCCGCTGCCGCAAAGAAAGACTGAGAACCATGCCTGATGTAGTGGTTCCCCTGCATAAAGCGACTGCCAATTGTATTAGGCGGCATTGCGCTTGTTGCCCTCTCCCATTTATGGGAGAGGGAGCGGCGTTTATTGCGCTTACTCCCAACAGGTACGGGATTGGCCGTCGCTTGAACGAATTGCTATAAAAGGATACTGAAATGAGCGCGCCCAAATACAAACGCATCCTCCTGAAACTCTCCGGCGAAGCCCTTATGGGCAGCGACGCTTACGGCATCAACCCGGAAGTGGTAGGCAAAATCGTTAGCGAGATCAAGGCGGTTGTGGAACTGGGCGTGGAAATCGGCATTGTGATTGGCGGCGGCAATATTTTTCGCGGCATGGTGGGCGCTTCCGCCGGTATGGATCGCGCCGCTGCGGATTACATGGGGATGCTGGCTACGGTCATGAACGCGATGGCGCTGTCCGATGCTTTGCGCCAGGTCGGAGTCGTCAGCCGCGTGCAATCGGCGCTCAACATTGAGCAGGTTGTGGAGCCTTATATCCGGGGCAAGGCTATTCGTTATCTGGAAATGGGGCGGGTGGTCATTTTTGGCGCGGGAACGGGCAACCCGTTTTTTACGACGGACACCGCTGCCGCCTTGCGCGGCGCGGAAATAGGCGCGGAAATAGTCCTGAAGGCGACCAAGGTAGATGGCATTTATTCTTCAGACCCGAAAAAAGACAAGAATGCCACTCGCTTTCAGGAAATCAGCTTTAACGAAGCCATCGCGCAAAATCTTGCGGTCATGGACGCGACGGCTTTTGCCCTGTGCCGTGACCAGAAACTTCCTATCAATGTGTTTTCCATCTTCAAGCCGGGGGCATTGAAGCGCATCGTCATGGGCGAGGCGGAAGGCACTATGGTGTATTGTTAAGCGAGGACAAAACGTGATTTCGGAAATAAAGAAAACCGCTGAAGCCAGGATGCAGAAGTCCATCGAGGCGCTGAAAACCGATCTTGCCAAGGTTCGCACCGGGCGCGCCCATACGGGCGTGCTGGATCATGTTCAGGTGGAATATTATGGCAGCATGGTTCCGCTCAATCAGGTTGCCAACATCACCCTGATTGACGCGCGTACCCTGGGCGTACAGGTGTGGGAAAAGCCGATGGCGATCAAGGTGGAAAAGGCTATCCGCGAATCCGACCTGGGATTGAATCCTTCCGCTCAGGGCGAGTTGATTCGCGTGCCCATGCCGCCGCTTTCCGAGGAGCGTCGTCGCGACCTTGCCAAAGTGGTGAAGAATGAAGGCGAAAACGCCAAGGTTGCGGTGCGTAACCTGCGCCGCGACGCCAATAACCACCTGAAGGACGGCAGCAAGAAAAAGGAAATTTCCGAGGACGAGGAACGACGCGCCGAGGAAGATATCCAGAAGCTCACCGACCGTTACATTGCGGAGATTGACAAGCTGGTCGCGCAGAAAGAAAGCGAGTTGATGGCGGTTTGAGCTGACGGAATTTTATAATGTTTATGCGCGAACCAGTCCCTCTCCCCCGCTCCCGCAAGCGGGAGCGGGGAGACAACCACACTCCGCTCCCGCTTGTGGCATCAAAGCAAGTGGGAAAGGGGAACCTTTCCCACTCCCATTTATGGGAGCGCGCAGGTTGGGGTGAGCTTGCGAACCCCAACACCCCCAACGACCGCCGCATGTTGGGGTTTGCGTTCCACTCACCCAAACCTGCGGGATACTGGATTACCGCCTTCGCGGGAATGACGAGCAGGCAGAGAGAGTGTGCAAAAATATGCGCGCTCAAACCAAACCAGCTCTAATTTCTGGAAAATATAAATGCCTCTTTTTAAAAGCGCGACCCGCGAGTTGCCGGAAATTCGGGCGATCCCCAGGCATATCGCCATCATCATGGACGGCAACGGACGCTGGGCGAAAAAGCGTTTTCTGCCCCGTATCGCCGGGCATTCAAAAGGTGTGGAAACCGTGCGCGACGCGGTTGCCGCCTCAATTGAACAGGGCGTTGAATATCTGACCCTGTTTGCCTTCAGTTCGGAAAACTGGCGGCGTCCCGTTGAGGAAGTGAATCTCCTGATGCAGCTTTTCGTGAGCGCGTTGGAAAACGAGGTGGCAAAGCTCAAAAAAAATGGGGTGCGCTTGCGAGTGATCGGCGATTTGTCCCGCTTTGCCCCGAAATTGCAGGAGTTGATTCGGAACGCGGAAGCGGCGACCGCCGAAAATTCCCGCTTGCACCTTACCATTGCCGCCAATTACGGCGGGCGCTGGGACATCATGAATGCCATGAATCAATTGACAAGGGAAAAACCGGAAGCGGCGGGGCATTGGACGGAAACTGAACTTGAAGCATATCTCTCCACCGCGTTTGCGCCGGAACCCGATCTTTTTATCCGCACCGGCGGCGAAGAGAGAATAAGCAATTTTATGCTCTGGCAACTGGCCTATACCGAGTTTTATTTTACGGAAACGCTATGGCCTGAATTTGGCGGCGAAGCCCTGAAAGCGGCGATTCTTTCCTACCAGCGGCGGGAACGCCGCTTTGGACGGACGAGCGAGCAACTGACGGAAAGCCGGTAAAGGGAAGGCACATGCTGAAAACCCGCATTTTGACCGCTGCGGTCTTGCTGGCGATTTTTATTCCGTCTGCGTTATTTTTGCCTGATTTGGGTTGGACTATTCTGATTTCCGTAGTTGTTGGCGTTGCCGCCTGGGAGTGGGCGGGGTTGGCAGGGTTTGGCAGCAGGGGGCGTATTGCTTATGTAGTTCTCCTGTTTTATATCCTGTTTATTGTGTCGACCATATTATCCTCATTGGGTGTATGGGAGGGGTGGGCGAGTTTGGATGTTTTTGTGTGGCTTTGGATGCTATCCCTGTTAGCTTGCCTGTTCTGGTTTGTGGTTGTACCTCTTTGGTTTCGCTTTCGCTGGCAACTCAAGGGTATGGTCGGGCTGGTCGTTGGCATTTTTGTGCTTATCCCTGCTTGGTTAGGAGTAGTTATTTCTCCTAACAAGGGAATGCTTCTTTTCATCATATCAATTGCCTGGGTAGCGGATATTGCCGCTTATATCACTGGTCGTTTGTTTGGCAAGCATAAACTTGCGCCCACCATCAGTCCCGGAAAAACCTGGGAAGGCGCGGTCGGCGCGTTTGTGGCAGTATTTTTTTACTTGTACATTTGGTTTCTTCTTGCTGGTGGTTATGGGGATGATATCCCAATGCTCCTCCGCATAATGTTTCTGGGTATAGCTTTTGTCCTGACGGCGGCCTGCATTCTGGGCGATCTGTTTGAATCGCTCCTGAAACGTCAGGCAGGCGTCAAGGACAGCAGCAACTTCCTGCCGGGGCATGGTGGCGTTCTTGACCGCATTGACAGCTTGCTTGCGCTTTTGGCTGTATTTCCTGTTGTGTGGAGACTGTATCTGATACTGGTGATTTGGATACTTAACATGTCGATCTCAGGCTGACCCATGCAGCAAATCACCATCCTCGGTGCGACCGGCTCTATCGGACAAAATACTCTGGCGGTATTGCGCCAGCATCCCGACCGTTATCGGGTCTTTGCCCTCACCGCGCATCGGCAAAAAGATAAATTGCGCGAACAATGCCGGGAATTCAAACCCGACTATGCGGTGCTGAATGATGCGGTCAATGCCGCGATATTGCGCGATGAATTACGCGAGATTGGCATCAAGACCGAAGTTCTCTACGGCGCGGACGCGCTGTCAGAAGTAGCCGCCGCGTCTGAAACTGACATCGTAATGGCGGCGATCGTGGGCGGGGCAGGATTGTCCCCGACCTATGCCGCCGCCAAGGCAGGGAAAAAAATCCTGCTTGCCAATAAAGAAGTGCTCGTCATGGCGGGCGCGTTGTTCATCCAGACGGCGAAAGAGCACGGCGCAAAAATCCTGCCGGTGGATAGCGAGCACAACGCCATTTTTCAGTCGCTGCCGCTGGATTTTTCCGGCAACCTTGCCGCTGCCGGTGTGCGTAAACTGTGGCTTACCGCTTCCGGCGGGCCATTTCTTGACCTGCCGCTGGCAGAACTGGCAAAGGTCACGCCAGAACAGGCGATAAAACACCCCAACTGGACAATGGGCAGGAAAATTTCGGTTGATTCGGCAAGCCTGATGAATAAAGGGCTGGAAGTTATCGAGGCGCATTGGCTGTTCAACGCGCCACCGGAACAAATCGGTGTGGTGGTGCATCCGCAAAGCATCGTGCATTCTCTGGTTGAATATCTGGATGGTTCCCTGCTCGCGCAACTGGGTGCACCCGACATGCGTATTCCGATAGCGCATGCGCTTGCCTGGCCGGAGCGGATTGAATCTGGCGCGGCGCGGCTGGATTTGTCCTCGCTTGCCCAGCTCAGTTTCACGCCCCCCGACCTTGCCCGCTTTCCCTGCCTTGGCCTTGCCTATGCCGCGCTGCAAGCAGGCGGCACTGCCCCGGCAGTCCTGAATGCCGCCAATGAAATCGCAACCGCCGCGTTTCTGGAACATCGCCTTTCTTTTCCCGGTATTGCCAATCTGGTTGCCAGGGTACTCGATTCTTTCCCTATAATGCCTGCCGATACGCTGGAAACTGTACTTCATGCGGACAGACAGGCGCGGGAAAAAGCCTTAAGCCTCTTTGTTTGATAATCTGCCCAACCTTATGCTTGATTTGCCCTTTTATCTCCTCGCTTTTATTGTCCTCCTCGGCGTGCTCGTAGTGGTGCACGAGTTCGGCCATTTCATTGTCGCTCGTTACTGCGGCGTCAAGGTGCTGCGTTTTTCCATAGGATTCGGCAAGGTCTTGTGGCGGCGGCGTTTTGGCAGGGATCAAACGGAATTGACCCTTTGCGCTCTGCCTCTGGGCGGCTATGTGCGAATGCTGGACGAGCGGGAAGTGGAAGAAGGGGAGAGCATCCCCCCGGAAGAATTGCCCCGCGCCTATAATCGGCAAAGCGTCGGGCGCAGGAGCGCCATCGTGGCGGCGGGGCCGCTGATGAATCTCCTGCTGGCCTTTCTGGTCTATTGGTTTTTGTTCATGGCGGGAGGCGAAACATTGCGTCCGATTCTGGGCGAGGCTTTGCCGGATACGCCCGCTTTTGCGGCGGGCATCCAGAATGGCGATCAGGTGCTGTTTGTGGATGACGCGCCGGTCACGACGCTGGAAGATTTCCACTGGACGCTGCTGCGCCATGCCAGCCGCGCGGCGGGAAAAGGCATTGCCCTGACCGTGGAAAATGAAGCGGGAGAGCGCGCCGTCCGCCATGTTTCCGTGAGCCGTCTGGCAGAATCCGCCTGGGAAGGCAATCCTTTCGAGATACTCGGTATCCGTTTTTTCCAGGCGCGGGTTTTGCCGATAGCAGGCGAGGTTGAGGAGAATTCGCCTGCCGCGAACGCTGGTCTGCAAACGGGCGACATGATTCTTTCGGTGGGCGATCACCCTGTCCGCTATTTTGATGAATTTGTCGAACATGTGCGCGCTTCTCCCGGCAAACTCCTGCTGACAGAGGTAGAGCGAAGAGGCGAGATACTCTTGTTTCAACTTGTGCCGGAAGACCGTAACGGCGTAGGTCGGGTCGGGCTGGGAGTTTCCAGGGCAGAGATGGAAAAGATAACGCCCGCGCGTTTTCGTGTTTTTGTGCGTTACGGCGTGCTGGAAGCCGCCGGAAAAGCGGCGCGGGAAACCTGGGATAAATCAGTCTTCAGCCTCGCCATGATGGGCAGGATCATAATGGGCGAAGTTTCCTGGAAAAATCTCTCCGGCCCGGTTATGATTGCAGATTACGCGGGCAAGACAGCCAGCATGGGTCTGGATGCCTATCTCAAGTTCATGGCGCTGGTCAGCATCAGCCTGGGATTGCTCAATCTCATGCCTATCCCCGTTCTGGATGGCGGCCATTTGCTGTATCATGTGTTTGAAATCGTTAAAGGCAGTCCTCTCTCCGAACGCTTCATGCTGCGAGGACAACAGATTGGAATGACTTTGCTGTTTGCGCTGATGGGTTTTGCTTTTTTCAATGACATAACCCGGATTCTGCACGGCTTCACTGGAAATTAACCGACTCGATTCCCGGAATGAATAAAAAACTTTGCGCTTTTTTGATGGCCGGCCTTTTCTCCGGCGCTGCTTTCGCTTTTGAGCCGTTTGTCGTCCGTGACATTCGCGTCGAAGGCATTCAGCGCACAGAGGCAGGCACGGTCTTCTCCTACCTGCCGGTCAGAGTGGGCGATACCTTTGATGAAAATCAGGCTGCCCAGGCGGTCAAGGCGCTGTTTGCCACGGGATTCTTCACGGATGTGCGTATCGAGGTGGATGACGGAATTCTGGTTGTGGCGCTTGAGGAGCGTCCGGCCATTGCCCGCATTGATTTTTCCGGGATGAAAGAATTCGAGAAAGACCATATCCTGAAAGCGATGAAGGAAATGGGACTGACCGAGACGGCGATTTTCGACCGCTCTCTGCTTGAACGCGCGGAGCAGGAGTTGAAACGCCAATATATGACTCGCGGCAAATACGGCGTCAAGATTACGACGACGACTACGCCCCTGGAGCGCAACCGAATCAGCATCAACTTTGACATTACCGAGGGCGGTGCGGCAAAAATTCGTTCCATTCGCATTGTCGGCGCGGACAGCTTTCGGGAAAAAGACCTGCTGAAAGAATTTGAGCAAACTACGCCCGGCTGGTTGACCTGGTATACCAAGAGCGATCAGTATTCCCGCCAGAAACTTTCCGCCGATCTGGAAAAACTGCGTTCCTTTTATATGGATCGTGGTTATCTGGAGTTCAATGTTGATTCCACCCAGGTTAACATCTCCCCGGACAAACAAAGCATTTACATTACGGTCAACGTGACCGAGGGCGAGCGTTATCGCATTTCTTCCATCAAACTGGCGGGCGAGCTTGTTTTGACGGAAGAGGAAATTCGTGATCTTGTGCCTTTAGCGCCGGGGCAGGTCTTTTCGCGCGAGGCGCTGAACGAGACGACCAAGGCCATTGCCGACAAACTTTCCGAGCGCGGCTATGCCTTTGCTAATGTTAATGCCGCGCCGGAAATTGACAAGGAAAATCGCCAGGTGGCCTTTACGATTTTTGTTGATCCGGGGCGACGGGTCTATGTTCGCAGAATCAATGTCGCGGGTAACACCCGCACCCGCGATGAAGTTATCCGCCGGGAAATCAGGCAGATGGAAGGCGGCTGGTACAACGCCGAACAGGTCAGAATTTCCCGCCAGCGTGTTGATAATCTGGATTACTTTACTGAGGTGACGGTGGATACCGAGCCGGTTTCCGGCACGGCGGATCAGGTCGACGTCAACATGACCGTCACTGAAAAACCGACCGGCAATCTCATGCTGGGCGTAGGTTTTTCCAAGGAAGAAAAAATCATTCTCTCCGGCGCGGTTACGCAGAACAACATCTTCGGAAGCGGCAAACATCTGGGTATAGGCGTCAATACCAGCAAGCTGAACCGCAATATCTCGCTTAACTACACCAACCCTTATTTCACGATGGATGGGGTCAGCCAGGGCGTTGAAATTTACCATCGTACTTTCAAGCCTACATCTTCGACCATTAACATCGGCGATTATGCGACTACCTCTACCGGCGGCGGGCTGAATTTTTCCTATCCTCTCACGGAATATCAGTCCATCGGCGTTGGCATAGGCATTGACCGGACCAAGATTAAAGTCTATGACAGAAGCCCGCAACGTTACATTGACTTTGTCGACGACTATGGAAAGAGCAACACCTCTGTGCCGCTGACTGCCTGGTGGTCGAGCAATACCAGAGACAGTGCTGTTTTTCCGACCAAAGGTGTTTACCAGATTCTTTCGTTTGAGGTTGCGGCGCCTGTAGGCGACCTGAAATACTGGAAAAGCTCCTACCAGTACCAGCAGTTCTTCCCGCTTTCCAAAACTTTCACTCTCATGCTGAATGGCGAAATCGGCGTAGGCGGCGGCTATGGCTCGACCGAATTGCCTTTCTACAAGAATTTCTACGCGGGAGGGATCAATTCTGTGCGGGGATACGCGCCAGCAAGTCTGGGGCCGGTTGACGCCAAGTATCATGATGAGCGCCTGGGCGGCAATCGCAAGATAATCGGCAATGTCGAGCTGCTTTGGGGATTGCCCGGCTATGATCGTTCCATGCGGATGGGCGTTTTCCTTGATGCCGGTCAGGTCTATGCCAAAGGCAAAAGCAGGCATTCCACCAAGCCGGATTACGATGACTCCATCCGTATGTCCACGGGCATTTCGCTTTCGTGGATTTCCCCGATAGGACCGTTAAAATTCAGTATTGCCCAACCCTTGAACAAGAAATCAGGGGACGATACCGAAACCTTCCAGTTTCAGTTGGGAACCGCTTTTTAAAGCGTCAATTTTTGTCACAGGAGAATCAAGTTGAAGATGCGTTCCATTCTAACCGCCACTTTTTTGACGCTTGCCGCGTTGCCTGCCCTTGCGGTGGATTTCAAGGTCGGCTATGTCGACATTCAGCGCGTTTTTCAGCAGGCGCCTTCGGCGATCAAGGCCGCGAAAGATATTGAAAACGAATTTTCCGCCCGCGATAAGGAATTGCAGGCAATGGCTAAGCGTTTGCAAACCATGCAGGAAAATCTGGAGAGAAACGCCGTTACCATGTCTGAATCTGAGCGGCGAAACAAGGAGCGCGAATTTGCGGAAGTTTCCCGCGATTTCCAGAGAAAACAACGGGAATTTCGTGAAGATTTGAGCATGCGCCAGAGCGAGGAACAGGCCAGAATAATTGAGCGCGCCAACAAGGCCGTCAGTACCATTGCGGAAAACGAAAAGTTTGATCTGATTATTCAGGAAGCTGTCTGGATCAATCCGGCGCTTGATATTACCGACAGGGTCATCAAGGCGCTTTCTAATGGCAAATGATGGGCGTGGCGCAATCCGGCTTTAGCCTTGCGGAAATTGCCGCCCGGCTTGCCGGAGTTTTGCCGCTTGCAGTGGCGGGCGACGCCACATGCCGCGTTACCCAGGCGGGCGCGTTGGAGAGCGCAGAGCCGGGGCAGATTACCTTTCTTGCCAACCCCAAATACCGGCCTTACCTGAAAACTACACGCGCCAGCGCGGTCATTCTCACCCCGGCAATGGTGGATGAACTGCCTTCGGGCATGGCCGCATTGCTTACCTCCAATCCTTATCTTTGTTACGCGCATGTTGTGGCCATCCTCAATCCGTCGGCGCGAAAAAATCCCGGCGTTCATCCTGCCGCGACGGTGGAGGAGGGGGCGATTATTCCCGCATCCTGTCATGTTGGCGCGGGCGCGTGGGTTGGCGCAGGAGCGATATTGGGCGAGCGGGTGGAAATTCACGCCAATGCCATGATTGGCGAGAAGGTTGAGATTGGCGCGGACAGCGTTATTTATCCCGGCGTCAGTATCTATCCTGGTTGCCGAATTGGGGCGCGCGCCATTATCCATAGCGGCGCGGTTATCGGCGCGGATGGTTTTGGTTTTGCGCCTGAAGGCGGGGAAGGAGGCTGGGTCAAGATTGCGCAAACAGGTTCGGTCGTGATTGGTAACGATGTGGAAATCGGCGCCAATACCAGCATTGACCGGGGCGCGATTGCCGATACCGTGATCGGCGATGGTGTCAAGCTGGATAACCAGATTCAGATTGGGCACAACTGCGTTATCGGTGAACATAGCGTGATTGCCGGTTGTGTCGGCATTGCCGGCAGCGCGAAAATCGGACACCACGTAGCGTTGGGCGGCGCGGCGATGATTCTTGGGCATCTTGTCATTACCCCGCACACGGAAATCTCGCCTGGCAGCATGGTTATGAGCAGCATTCAGGAACCCGGCAAGTACACGGCGTTGTATCCCCTGGAACGGCATGACTCCTGGCTGAAAAACGCTGCCCTGCTGCGCCGTCTTGAGCAAATGGCAAAACGCCTGGGCGCCCTGGAGCGCGCGCAGAAAACAGAAGATTGATCGTAAAACTAACTTCGGTTTGAAATCCCGCCCTTCAGGGCGGCGCGAAGGTTGGAACCCCGGCCTGAAGGCCGGGGTTTCGACCGTGGCAACAAGGGAGGGGATGCAAACCCCTTCCCTGTTCGTTTTGAACGAAAGGCATGAATACCTGTCGCTGATTTTTTGCTGTCCATGCTTTCGTCTGCTCGTCAATCAGATACGCAGAGCCAATGGAAGTGGCGCAGTTGCCGCCGATTGAGTGTCTGACGCGCCGCCCGGTTCTGCCGAAACCGCAAGAAATCCGTAGATCGTGAGTTCGAGCATCACACAGTACCATTTACCCAGGGCTCCGATTTTTCGGAGCCTTTTTCACAAATGTGTCCCGGATTTTTCCAGAGCGGCTCTAAAAATCTCCCCACAAGCCTTGCAGGACAGCGAGCGCGGCAAGCCCGGCGGTTTCGGTGCGGAGAATGCGCGGGCCAAGCTGAATCGGACAAAATCCGGCAGCGTGCGCGGCTTCTATCTCTATAGGATCCAGGCCGCCTTCCGCGCCTGCAAGCAGAGTTATTTCCGTTTTAAGCGCGGGACGTTCCAGGGTAGGGATGCGTTGTTCAGCGCCCGGAAGCAGGAGCAGTTTCAGGCCGGGCAGGGCGCTTCCCGCATCCCGCAGCCAATCTTCCAACGGGGTGATGGGCGCGACTTCCGGCAGGCGGTTGCGTCCGCATTGCTCGCAGGCGGCAATGGCAATTTCCCGCCAGCGCGTGTAGCGTTTTGCCGCCCGCTCGCCTGTAAGTCTCACCACGCTGCGCCGTCCTTGCAGCGGCAGAAAGGCGCAAACGCCCAATTCCACCGCCTTTTGCAAGGTGTAGTCCATTTTTTCCCCGGCTTGCAGGGTTTGCGCGAGACGGACAAAAAGAGGCGATTCACGCTCGATTGGGCGATGCTCTCCAGGTTTGACCTCAACCTTTCCCCGCTTGATTGAGATAATTTCCGCAGGGTATTCGCCGCCTGTCCCGTCAAAAAGGACAAGATGCGCGCCCAGGGTGAGACGGAGAACGTTTACCGCGTGATGCGCCGCTTTTGGCGGCAGTTCAAGTACGCCCGCCGCCAGGGACGCGCAGAAAAAACGGGGCGCAGAAGTCATGCCGAAGAGGTTATGCGGCGGCTTCTGCGGTTTTACCCGCCATTTTTTTCTGCGCGCTTTTTTCCGCCCTTGCGACGCGGGTTGCTTTGGGATCGGCAATCAGCGGGCGGTATATTTCCACCCGGTCACGGTCGCGCAACACGGTATCCGCTTTGGCGAGTTTGGCGAAAATGCCGAATTTGCCGACACGTAGGTCAATTGGATATTTTTCCGGCAGACCGGAGGCTTCTACCGCGTGCATGAGCGTACTGTCGGCGGGGAGTTGCAAGGGGATGATCTCCTGCTTTTCCGGCAGGGCGTAGACTACTTCGACGGAAATGGTGTCAGACATGATTTGTCCCGTAAATTTGTTCCGCCCGTTTTACAAAGGCGTCAATGAAGGTATTGGCAATATGGCTGAAAACGGGACCGATGACTTTTTCCAGCAGGCGGCTGGAAAATTCATAATTTAACTGGAATTCCACCTTGCAGGCTTTTTCCCCCAGCGCCTTGAAATGCCATTTGCCATCGAGTTTTTTGAACGGGCCGTCCACCAGGCGAATCAGCATCGAACGGGGGAATTCCTTTTCGTTTTCGGTGGTGAAATGCGCTTTTACACCGCGATAGCGGATGTGCAGCGTGCCGACGGTCTTTTGGTCGTCACGAAAACGGCATTCCGTCTGACCGCACCAGGGCAGAAATTCTGGATAATCTTCGCAGCGGTCAACCAACTCGAACATCTGCTGATCCGAGTAGGCGAGGAGTACCGATTTTTCAACCGTAGGCATGGTGCGCCGGATTCTTGCTAGAATTCGATAATTTTACAGGAATCGCACCGGCATTATGAGTATTGTCCTCAACAAAAAAGCCTTTCACGATTATTTTATCGAGGAAAAGTACGAAGCTGGCATTGTTTTGGATGGCTGGGAAGTCAAATCCATCCGCGCGGGCAGGGTGCAGATCAGGGAAGCCTATGTAATCGTCAAAAAAGGTGAAATCTGGCTGCTTGGTATGCACGTCACACCGCTGGCTACGGCCTCTACCCATATCAACCCTGATCCGACACGTACCAGAAAGCTGCTGTTGCGCGAGCATGAAATCGAGAAATTGATCGGCAAGGTGGAGCGTGCCGGTTATACCCTGATTCCGCTGAATCTGCACTACTCGCGTGGGCTAATCAAGGCGGAAATCGGTCTGGCGAAAGGGAAAAAGCAGCATGACAAGCGCGAGGACGCCAGGGAAAAAGACTGGGCGCGGGAAAAACAACGCCTGATGCGCGAAAAAGCGCGGGCAGGATAGGTCATCATGATTCGTCTGACCGCGATTGGCTGGCATATCATCCTGCCGCGCATTGCGCCGGGGCAGAGACCGTTAATCTGATTTACAAATGTGAAGGAGTGTCCAATGCTTCGTTTTGCGATTATTTTGTGCGCCCTTGCCGTTGCCGCCTGCGCGAGCCTGGAAAGGGGAGAGGTTCCCATAACAGGTTATGCCTGGCGCGTATTCTGGCTGAAAGGGTGGGGGGTTGCCGAATATAGTGGCCTGGAAGGCACCGAAGCTGCTTATTTTCGTCTGGTGGATGGGCGCGTCGAAGGTTCCGGCGGCTGCAACCGGATTGCGGGTGAATATTCCCAGACGGGCGGGCAGATTGAATTTATGCCTATGGTCTCTACCCGTCGCGCCTGTATTGTCGGCATGGAGCGTGAGGACGCTTTCCTGCAGGCATTGGAAAATGTGCGCCTCTGGCAGCGGCGAGGCGATCGTCTGCGCCTCTATGACGCAAGCGGGCGGATGCTGATGGAAATGAAGGCGGTGCTTGAAAAATCGGCGCAACCAGCAAGAAATTAGCGACAGGCATTCATGCCTGTCGCTCAAAACGAACAAGGAAGGGGTTTGCATCCCCTCCCTTGTTGCTACGGTCGAAACCCCGGTCTTCACCGGGGTTCCAATCTTCGCGCCGCCCTGAAGGGCGGGGTTTCAAACCGGAGTTAGTTTTACGATGAAGGAGAAGCTCATGCCACTGCTCGGCGTCAATATTGATCACGTTGCCACTTTGCGACAGGCGCGGCGCGGCTCTGAGCCTGATCCGGCTCGGGCGGCAGCGGAAGCGGAGTTGGGCGGCGCGGATGTGATTACCGTACATTTGCGGGAAGATCGTCGTCATATCAACGATGACGATCTTCGCCGTCTGAAAGAGGCGGTGGAAGTCAAGCTCAATCTGGAAATGGCCGCTACCGCTGAAATGGTCGCCATTGCCTGCCGCCTGCAACCGGAGATGGTGACGCTGGTTCCGGAGGGGCGGCAGGAAATCACGACGGAAGGCGGGCTGGATATTGCGGGGCAAATAGAGATGCTGCGGGAAAAGATAGCGCGTCTTACTGACGCCGGTATTCTGGTCAGTGTGTTCATTGACGCGGATGTGTTCCAGGTTGAGGCCGCCTGTACGGTTGGCGCGAAGGTCTGCGAAATTCACACCGGCCCATACGCGCATATTTTCAATACGCGAGGGCGGGATTGCCATGCGCTGGAAGTGGTTGCCGCATTGGAGCTGATACGCGAGGCGGGCGCGGTCAGTCGTGAGCTTGGCATGGTATTCAACGCGGGACACGCGCTTAATTACCATAACGTTCAGCCAATCGCCGCCTTGCCGCATGTGCGGGAATTGCATATCGGCCACTCGATTGTCAGCCGCGCTGTTTTTACCGGGTTACGCGAAGCGGTGCGCGAGATGAAAGCGAGGATAGCGGTCGCGACGGAGCCTTCGGAGCCTTGATGATTTATGGCATCGGCACGGACATAGCCGCAACCGCAAGGCTGGAGCGTTTGTTTGTCCGCCACGGCGAGGCGGCGCTGAAAAAAATTCTGGCGGAGAGCGAGCAGGCGGAATTTCCGCAACGGAGTATTGCGGCACAGGGGCGTTTTCTGGCGCGGCGCTGGGCGGCGAAAGAAGCCTTTGCCAAGGCGCTAGGCACCGGGCTTTGTTATCCGGCAACCATGACCAACATTGCAGTCACGCATGACGAAGCCGGGCGTCCTTTCTTCGTGTTCGCGCCTCTCTTGACCGAACATCTTGCGAGTCTTGGCCTAACGGCGCATCTTTCCATCAGTGATGAAAAAGCCTATGCTCTGGCGTTTGTCGTTGTGGAGCGTGTATGTTGACCGGCCCTTTCATGCTGGACATTGCGGGCGAGAGCCTGAACGCTGCGGAGCGCGAGCGGATAAATCACCCGCTCATCGGCGGTCTGATTCTCTTTTCCCGCAATTACCGCTCAATCCCCCAGCTTGATTTGCTGATTCGGGAAATTCGCGCCCTGCGTAGCCCATCCCTGCCGTCGCTCTTGATTGCGGTTGACCACGAAGGCGGGCGGGTGCAACGCTTTCGGGAAGGCTTTACCCGCCTGCCGCCAATGCGGCGTTTGGGCGAACGTTGGGAAGAAGACGCAGACGCCGCCATGAGCGAGGCGCGGCAAATCGGCTATCTGCTGGCGGCTGAACTTCGCGCCCATGACATTGATTTTTCCTTCACGCCTGTGCTTGACCTTGATTATGGCGTATCCAGCGTGATCGGCGACCGCGCCTTTCATCATGACCCGGATGTGGTTATCGCGCTGGCACAGAGCTTGATTGAGGGGCTACAGCAAGGCGGCATGGCTTCCTGCGGCAAGCATTTCCCCGGACATGGGGCGGTCGCGGCTGATTCCCATCTGGAAACGCCGCTTGACCCGCGCAAACTGGCGGAACTCGCCGCTGACCTTAAACCTTTTCGCGCCCTGCCTCTGGCAGCCGTCATGCCCGCGCATGTCATCTACCCGCAGGTCGACGCAAACACAGCCTGCTTCTCGGACTTCTGGCTCAACTATCTTAGAGGTGAACTTGGCTTTCAGGGCGCGATATTCAGCGATGACTTATCCATGCAGGGCGCGTGTATGGCGGGCAATATGCTCGCCCGCGCCGAAGCAGCCTTTAACGCGGGTTGCGACATGCTCCTGATCTGCAATGCCCCCGAAGAAGCGGATTATGTTTTGCGCAACTGGTGCGGCAAACCTGATAAAGAACGGAGCGGGCGAATCAGCCGCCTCTTGCCGCCTGCTGCCGCGCCCGATAGGGAAACATTGCAGACTATGCCGGTTTATCGGGAAGCGGTCGCGGTGGCGCAGCGTCTATGTCTTCCGGCGCAGTGAGGCAATAGCCGTGCGTGCGCTGGCAGAAATGACATTGGAAGAACTATGGCAGTTGTTCCCGATAGAACTCGCCGAGCATAATCCGGCGTGGTTTGCCTGGTACAGAGAGGAGAAAGCCGCTCTGCTCGCTATTCTGGGGGATGCCGTCAGGCGGATTGACCATATCGGCAGCACCTCGGTAAGCGGACTGCTTGCCAAGCCTATTGTGGACATCCTGTTACAGATCGAGGCGGAATGTGATCCTGCCCGCCTGAAGGCCAGGCTTCTGGACAACGGCTGGCTGCTGATGGCAGAGCAAGCGGCTCCTGATTTGCGTCTGGACTGGAATAAAGGCTATACGCCTCTGGGGTTTGCAGCGAGAGTTTTCCATCTCCATGTCCGGCATGTTGGCGATTGGGATGAACCATACTTTCGCGCATACATCGCCGCCCACCCGGAAGCGGCGCTGGAGTATGCCGCGCTTAAACGGAAACTGCTTGCGGAATACAAATACAATCGCGATGCCTACACGGACGCAAAGAGCGAGTTTATCCGCACCTGCACGGCGAAAGCGCGAACAGAGTCACGAGATATATAGTGATTCGCATAAATAAAACGACTTCATGCGTAGATTGGGGTGAGCGGAACGCGAACCCCAACATGCTGCCCCCGGCAACCGCTGCGTATAGTGGTTCGCTGCGCTTGTCACCAACCTATAGGATACGGCCTTGGTCGTCGGTACCAGCGGAGCAAGAAATTAGCGACAGGCATTCATGCCTGTCGCTCAAAACGAACAAGGAAGGGGTTTTTATCCCCTCCCTTGTTGCTACGGTCGAAACCCCGGCCTTCAGGCCGGAGTTCCAACCTTCGCGCCGCCCTGAAGGGCGGGGTTTCAAACCGAAGTTAGGCCATCAGAAAAACCCCAGTATGCATATTTCAACAAATCTTGCGGGTTGCGTTCTTCGTTCATGGCGGCCTGAGGACAAAGCTGCCCTGCTGCTGCATGCCAACAATCGCAATATCTGGCGCAACCTCACCGATATGTTCCCGCATCCATACACTGAAACCGACGCGGATCAGTGGCTCTCTAGCAGTTTGAATCCCAGTACCAGCATTTATCTGGCCATTGAGGTCGGCGGTGAGGCTGTTGGCGGCATTGGGATAATCGCAGGCACAGGCATCGGCCAGTACACCGGCCAGTTTGGCTATTGGTTGGGTGAGTCGCTGTGGGGCAGAGGTATCGCTACAGCATCGGCCAGTGCCTTGGCAACACATGCACTTGCTCAACCGCAGTTCGTACGTCTCGAAGCACCTGTGTTTGCTTGGAATCCTGCCTCCATGCGCGTGCTGGAAAAAGTTGGCTTCATCAGAGAAGGTGTCCTGCGCAGGAGCGTATTCAAAGATGGTCAACTTACCGACAGCATTATGTATGCCAAAGTCCGCGATGCCTAACTTTGCGCTCAAACCGGACAACCCCCATAGGCGGGTCTGCCGCTTAGTTTTGAAGGTTAGGCGCTCACCCTGCCGGGAGTAAATGAAATATGAAATTTGCCAATTTTCAGCAGTTGAATATTTTAAGTCCGAATTGTGCGGTGCAGTATTGGTACAAGGCAGGATATGGGAAAAAGCATGTTATTCTATTACATGGAGCAAGTTGCGACCACATTACGTTTGAAAAACAAATAGATATATTTGATGATTCATACCATGTTATTGCATGGGATGCCCGCTGTCATGGCTTGTCGACATTGGACGAATCGCAAAAATTTGATTTCAAAGATATGTTTAAGGACTGTTTAAGGCTTTTTGAAATCCACCAAATAGAAAAGGCAATTCTCATAGGACAATCAATGGGCGGCAATTTGGCACAGGAAATTGCTTATTATCACCCCGAAAAAGTGGAAAAATTAGTCATTATAGAAAGCACCCAAAACACACAACGACTCAGTTGGCCTGAAAGGCTAACCTTAAAATGTGCTCGGCAGATTTTAGCCATATACCCATGGAAATGTTATCTTTCCTCAGCAATAAAACTTTGCGGCACAAGCGAATATGCCTGCCAATACGTTAAAAATTGCCTCTTGCGAATGGGTAAAAACAGACATATTGAAATTATGCTTTCCGTGCTTAATGTGCTACACGAAGACAAAAATTATCGTTTTAGCATGCCCGTTTTGTTGTTTGGTGGTGAAAAGTCAAAAGCCGGGAATATTCGAAAAATTATAGAAAAATGGGCGGCTTCCGATGAAAACATTAGGCTCAAAATGATAGCTGACGCCGGACATTGCGCAAACATGGATAACCCAGAAGAAGTGAATAAGCATATATTGGAATTCATAGAAGGCAGAGGTGGCATTCTGTGCTGAATTAGGCGATTGTGCCTAACCCCGGCGCTCAAGCTGGACGGAGGTGATATTCTTTGCGGCTCGTTCGTTCGGTTGAACTTATGTCCGGTTTCGCCAAACGGCCTAACAACATGCCCAACCCCGCTCCCTTCGGTCGCTGGACACCCAATCGCTGCGCGATTGGGTGCCGGTTAACATAAACGTTAGGCAGGTACAGTGACTCGCCGAAAAGAAATCAAAGGTATCGCGTCTGGCTTGTACGGTTCTTTCATCAGCCGTAACAACGATGTCGGCGGTTATTGGGGAATTGGAAAGCTATGCTTACTTGCAAAACAAAGAAAAACGACCATCGTCGAACTAAACTTGCTTGCCCAGACTATTTCACCGGAGTCTCTGCTGTTTGCAGAAATGTTTGTTGGTTATCGAAATTTTTTGCAAAAACATCTAGCTGCACGGAACATTCAGCCCAGTATGCTAACCTCAGCAAAAATAGAACTAAATTTCAACCCCAGTGATCGCCCTGAAAAATACGTTCCAGTCATGTCACGAGGAAAATTATTCAAACTTTCTGTGGTAATAATAGATGGCAGAAGCAAAGTACATGCAGTGAGCGGGTATAGTCACTGCGAACCCCATAACCCAAACCGGGAGAGCCAAAGTGTTAGAGTTCATCAAAATTAGCGTTCGGCCTAACATTACGCTCAACCCGGACGGCTTCGCCGCCGGTTAGCATGGGCGTTAGGAAGTCATGTTCTTATTCTCAAAAACTCCAGAGCCACCGTATTACGCGGTGATATTTTCTTCTCTCCGAATACCTGAAGACAATGGTTATGGAGAAATGGCCGAAAGAATGGTTGAACTTGCATCCCAACAACCCGGTTTCCTTGGGGCTGAAAGTGCTCGCGGCGAAGACGGATTCGGTATTACTGTTTCGTATTGGTCATCCACCGAGGCGATTACGCACTGGAAAGCAAATATGGAGCATGTAGTCGCGCAGGAAATGGGAAAGACTGCGTGGTATGAGCACTATGAGCTTCGAGTAGCCAAAGTTGAGCGCGCTTACGGTAGAATTTCGTCCTAACAACTCATTCAACCCGGACGCGCTAACGCGCGCCGGTTAATTCAACCGTTAGGACATCAGAAAAACCCCAGTATGCATATTTCAACAAATCTTCCGGGTTGCGTTCTTCGCTCATGGCGGCCTGAGGATAAAGCTGCCCTGCTGCTGCATGCCAACAATCGCAATATCTGGCGCAACCTCACCGATATGTTCCCGCATCCATACACTGAAACCAACGCGGATCAGTGGCTCTCTATCGCATCGAGTCCCGGTACCAGCATTTATCTAGCCATTGAGGTCGGCGGTGAGGCTGTTGGTGGCATTGGTATCATCGCAGGCACAGGCATCAGCCAGTACACCGGCCAGTTTGGCTATTGGTTGGGTGAGTCACTGTGGGGCAGAGGTATCGCTACAGCATCGGTCAGCGCCTTGGCAACACATGCACTTGCTCAACCGCAGTTCGTGCGTCTCGAAGCGCCTGTGTTTGCTTGGAATCCTGCTTCCATGCGAGTGCTGGAAAAAGTTGGCTTCATCAGAGAAGGTATCCTGCGCAGGAGCGTATTCAAAGATGGTCAACTTATCGACAATGTTATGTATGCCAAAGTACGCGATGCCTGACTTTGCGCTCAAACCGGAGACAGCCCCGTCTGCGGCGGGTTTGCCGCTTGGCTTTGAACGTTAGTTTTATGATGAACGCGCAGACTTTATCCCTTCTTTCCCTTGCCCCGCCGCCCTTGCCCGGTCGCAAGGTGGAATGGCAGGTTGCGGGCGGCTCTGCGGACGCTTTGCTGCTTGCCGACATTGCCAGGCAAAGGGCGGAAAGTCCGGGAATATTGACGGTCGTCACGGCCAATGCTCTGGATGCGCGGCGGTTGCAGGAAGAAATCGCCTGGTTTTTTCCGGCATCCCGTCCCCATCTTCTGCCGGACTGGGAGACCCTGCCTTACGATAGTTTTTCGCCGCATCAGGATTTGATTTCCGAACGACTGGCGACCCTTTGGGCAATGTTGCGGGGAGAGTGTCGGGTATTGCTGGTTGCGGCGACAACGGCGATAGCCCGCTTTCTGCCGCCTTCCTTTCTGGCGGCTTATGCCTTTTCCTTTGCCAGAGGGGAAAAATTCGACAACGAGCGATTCATCAATCAATTGACATTGGCTGGTTATGCCCGCGTGACCCAGGTGGCAGCGCCCGGAGAATTCGCGGTGCGCGGCTCCCTGATTGACCTTTATCCGATGGGGGAAAAATCGCCTTTTCGCATTGATCTCTTTGATGACGAAATCGAATCCATCCGCCTGTTTGATGTGGAGAGCCAGCGCACGCTTTGTCCGGTGGAGGCGGTTCGCCTTCTGCCGGCGCGGGAATTTCCGCTGGACGAGCAGGGAAGAGCCACCTTTCGCCGCAAATTCCGCGCATGTTTTGAAGGCGATCCCGGCAAAAGCCGGGTGTACAAGGATGTTTCCGCAGGTATTGCCAGCGCGGGCGTCGAATACTTCCTGCCCCTGTTTTTTGACGAGACCGCGACTCTGTTCGATTATCTGCCGTCCGGCTCAGTGCTGGCGACACATGGCGACGTAGCGGGAGCGTTGGAAGCGTTTCGGCAGGATACCCGCACTCGCTACGACATGCTGCGCGGCGATTCTGTTACCCACGGAACCAGACTGTTGCCGCCGGAGGCGCTTTTTCTTTCTTCTGAAGAATTTTTCACAAGGGTAAAGGAGAGAGGGCGGGCGGAGATTATTCGTTCATTCATGCCGGATGCTTTGCCGGTCGCGGTCAATCGGCGTTCCGAAAACCCGCTTGCCGCCCTTCAAGGTTTTCTGGCGAGTTTTCCGGGGCGCGTTCTGGTTGTGGCCGAGTCCGCCGGACGGCGGGAGACGATGGCGCAATTTTTCGCCGGATACGGTCTTTCCCTTCCGGTTGTTGATGATTTTGCCACTTTTCTGGGCGGCGAAGAAAAAGCGGCTCTGGCGATTGCGCCCTTGCAGGCGGGTTTACGCCTTGACGACAAATTGTCTCTCATCAGCGAAAACGAGCTGTATGCGGATCGCCCCAATACTCGTTTTAAATCGCGTCAAAAAAGCAGGCTGGATAACTGGCTGCGCGACCTTGCCGAACTGAAAGTTGGCGCTCCGGTCGTGCATGAATCGCACGGAGTAGGACGTTACATGGGATTGGCGCGGATGGATACCGCCGAAGGGCAGGTGGAATTTCTGGAAATCCATTATGCGGGGGATGCAAAGCTCTTCGTGCCGGTTGCCCAGTTGCAGGTGGTTGCCCGCTATTCCGGCGCAGACCCGGAACATGCTCCCCTGCATATACTGGGTTCCGGGCAGTGGGAAAAAGCAAAAAGAAAGGCGGCGATACAGGCGCGGGACGCGGCGGCGGAATTGCTCGCCCTTTATGCCCGTCGCGCCGCCCGAAAAGGATACGCCTTCGATTTTGGAGCGGCGGACATTGAAGCGTTCGCGGCGGGTTTCGGCTTTGAGGAAACGCTGGATCAACAGGAAGCCATTGACGCGGTGTTGGCGGATATGAGATCGGACAAGCCGATGGATCGGCTTGTCTGCGGAGATGTGGGTTTCGGCAAGACCGAAGTCGCATTGAGGGCGGCTTTTGCGGCGGTGGAGGACGGCAGGCAGGTGGCGATTCTCTGCCCGACCACCTTGTTGTGCGAGCAGCATTTCCGCACATTTACGGATCGCTTTGCCGACTGGCCGGTCAGAATCGCGGAGCTTTCCCGCTTCAGGAGCAAAAAGGAATCAGCGGAGACGCTCTGTGATCTGGCGGAAGGAAAAATTGACATCGTGCTCGGTACGCACAAACTGCTCGGCAGGGAAGTGAAATTTGCCAGACTTGGCCTTGTGGTGATTGACGAGGAACATCGTTTCGGGGTACGGCAGAAAGAAAGGTTGAAGGCGCTACGCGCCGAAGTGGATGTATTGACCCTGACAGCTACCCCGATTCCGCGCACTCTTGCCATGAGTCTGGAAGGCTTGCGCGATTTTTCCGTTATTGCCACCGCGCCCAACAAGCGGCTTGCCATCAGGACTTTTGTTTCTCCTTCTTCCGGCGGCCTGATTCGGGAAGCGGTGCTGCGCGAACTGAAGCGAGGCGGACAGGTTTATTTTCTGCATAACGAAGTCGCCACTATCGAAGCAATGCGAAATAGAATTGCCGACCTTGTGCCGGAGGCTACCATTGCGGTCGGACACGGGCAAATGCCGGAGCGCGAGCTGGAACGGGTAATGCGCGATTTCATGGGGCAGAGAATAAATCTCCTGCTCTCCACAACCATCATCGAGACGGGCATTGACAATCCTCATGCCAATACCATTCTCATCAATCGGGCGGATAAATTCGGCCTTGCCCAGTTGCACCAGTTGCGGGGAAGGGTAGGGCGTTCCCACCATCAGGCTTACGCTTATCTGTTGGTGGAAGAGGGGATGACAAAGCAGGCGCGGCAACGTCTGGAGGCAATTCAGGCTATGGAAGAGCTGGGTTCCGGCTTTTATCTGGCGATGCACGATCTGGAAATTCGCGGCGCGGGAGAGGTGCTGGGCGAAAACCAGGCGGGTGAAATGCAGGAAGTCGGCTTCAATGTATTTCTGGATATGCTGAATCGCGCGGTTGCTGTCTTTAAGGCGGGCGGGGATGTAAGCGCCGATGATCTGACCGCGCCGCTTGGCCTGTCCGGTGAAATTCACCTTTCCGTACCGGCGCTGTTGCCGGACGCTTATTGTCCTGACGTGGAGGAACGTCTGAATCTTTATAAACGGCTGGCTAACTGCGAGCGGGACGATGAAATTGACGCGATGCAGGAGGAGTTGATAGACCGCTTCGGCGCATTGCCCTTGCAGAGTTGCTCCCTTATTGCGACGCATCGCTTACGTCTTTTCATTCGTCCTTTTGGGGTGAAAAAACTGGAGGCTGCCGATGATCGCATTCTGGTTTCCTTTAATCCTGATTTTTCGAGTGATTCAGTTTTGGATCCAGCCAGGATTATCGCGCTCGTGCAAAAAGACAGGCGTTATCGCTTCGCGGGGCAGGACAGAATCGCGCTGGACGGGCATTATCCGACGCTGGAAGAAAAAGTCGCAGCCATTCAGGAAATGTTCGCCGCTTTTACAGCGGGAATGAGTAGCAATTCGCGCAAATAAGGCGATGGCTGGAGCGGTTGCGGCTCAAGTTCGTACAGCGTCATTGCGAGCGCAGCGAAATAATCCAGCCGTAAATCTCTGGATTGCGTCAAAGCTGGCGCTCCCAGCGTTCGCTGAAGCATCATTTTCCCAACAGTCTCTTTATATGCGCGAATCAATATAGTGGTGAGCGCAAATAAAAGGACATCCGTTCAGCAACGAAAGGAGCCTGCATAAGCTGGGATGAAGCGAAGCGCAATCCCGGCATTTTGACGCTTGAAGCCAGGATTCCATTTTGCCTGCTGGATTCCATTCGATGTGACAGAAATGGGCTGCAACATCTGCGTGTGTTATTGCCATGCTGTTAGGGTAAAGACTTTTTCCGCTATGCCGCATAGCGGCGGAAAACGTTACAATCATCAACCATGCCTTGCGGTTCTCGCAGCCTATATGCCTTTCAATCTGCCAATTTTTCTTACCTGGTTGCGCGTTGCCGCCATTCCTTTTCTGGTTACGCTCTATTATCTGCCGCCCGGCTGGTTGTACAGCGTCGAGCGCGATAGTTTGGCCGCGCTGGTCTTTGTTGTCGCCAGCCTGACCGACTGGGCGGATGGTTATTTGGCGCGACGCCTCAATCAAACTTCGGCATTCGGCGCTTTTCTTGATCCGGTGGCGGACAAACTGATCGTTGCCGCCGCGCTTATCGTTCTGGTAGATCAGGGACGCGCCGACGCCATAGCGGCAATGATTATCATCGGGCGGGAAATTACTATTTCCGCCCTGCGCGAGTGGATGGCCAAGATAGGAGCGGCGCGTAACGTAGCTGTTTCCATGCTGGGCAAGATCAAGACCGCCGCGCAAATGGTGGCAATCCCCTTATTGCTTTATCATGCGCCGCTTCCGTTTGCGCCGCCGGGATGGGAAACGCCGCTCATTGGTAGTTGCCTGCTTTGGTTTGCCGCGCTTATGACCCTCTGGTCAATGGGATATTACTTGTATAAAGCCTTGCCGGACATTTCAACGCGAGAGGAAAAAAAATGAGTCAGGAGCGGCAAAAACAGGCGGCGGCAGAAGCTGCGGTGGATTATGTGGCTGCGCATCTGGAAGCGGGCGCGGCGCTGGGCGTAGGCACCGGCTCGACCGTTAACTTTTTTATTGACGCGCTGTCCCCGCTAAAAGAACAGTTAGGAGGCGCTATCGCCAGTTCGGAAGCGACCCGGCAACGTCTCGCTAAACTCGGCATCCCGCTTCTGGATTTGAATGACATTGATCGTCTCGCCATTTACGTGGACGGCGCGGATGAAATTGACCATGACTTTGCGATGATAAAAGGCGGGGGCGGGGCATTGACCCGGGAAAAGATCATTGCCGCCGCCGCTGATGTCTTCGTTTGCATTGCGGACGCCGGTAAACGGGTTGATCGTTTGGGAAACTTTCCTTTGCCGGTTGAGGTCATTCCGCTGGCAAAACGGTTGGTCGCCGGGCAATTGACTGCGCTGGGTGGCAGACCGCTTCTGCGCGAGGGTTTTGTGACGGACAACGGTAATTTAATTCTGGATGTCGCTGGTCTGAGCATCCATGATCCACAGGCGCTGGAGGCAACCATCAACCAGATAACGGGTGTGGTCTGTAACGGGCTGTTTGCGGCGCGTGGCGCGGATATCCTGCTTTTGGGCACGGAAAATGGCGTGCTGACCTGTGCGCCTCCTGCCGCTACACTGCGCCGATGAACGCGCCAGTTTCTTGTTTTCCCGCGTCGCCCGCGCAAGTTTCTTTTTCAGGGATGGCTTTTCCTGATACTCTTGTGCGTATGTTGTCTGCCGGTGACGGTAATGATGTATTTTTGCCTGGGCTGCCAGATGCGCCTTGACCATGCGTATCGCGCAAGCTCCGCCATTTATGGCGGGGTGAGCGAGACAGTCGATTATGGAGCCGAAGGCTCCCCTGATTTATGGCGAGGAAGCTCCAACCTTCAGGTTGGGGTGACTCACTACTCTTTTCCTTTTCCTGCTAACGTTTTCGAACATGCCTGAATCTCTATTGACTCCGATTGGCTTATTTGGCGGTATCTTCGATCCTGTGCATCACGGGCATTTGCGTCTGGCGGAAGAAGCGCGGGAAACCCTGGGGTTATCCAAAGTGCGCTGGTTGCCGGCAGGATTGCCTACGCATCGGGAAAAGCCGCGGGCAGCCAGTCAGCATCGCCTGGCAATGCTGGCGCGCGCGTTGGCGGGCAACGCAACTTTTGAGCTGGATGACGCGCTGGCCGCAGATGAAATGCCTGCTTATACAATTGACGCGCTTGCCCATGTCCGCCGCAACGAAAAGAACGGACAGCCGCTGGTCTGGCTGATGGGCGCGGATGCCTTTGCGCATTTTCATACCTGGCGGCGCTGGCAGGAAATTGCGGAGCAATGCCATATTGCGGTACTGACGCGACCAAGGGAGGGGAATGGCTGGGAAAAACGCTGGCCGGAAATATTGCGTCGCTTTGTGCTGGAAAGACAGGCCAATCACCGGGAAGCCTTGACGGAAGAGGCGGGAGGCAGGATTATTTTCGTATCCATGCCGGCGCTCGACATTTCTTCTTCCGATATTCGCGCCCGCCTGTCTGCCGGGGCGAGCGTCCGTTATCTGTTGCCGGAATCTGTCAGTGAATACATTGCGTGTCATAATCTGTACACTTCTGCTCATCATTCCCAATCACCAGAATTTTGAACATGGAATTACGCAAACTGCAAAAAATAGTCATCGCCGCTCTGGAGGATGTTAAGGGGCGGGAAATCGAAGTGCTCGACACAGCCCATCTTACACCTTTGTTTGAGCGGATCGTGATAGCCTGCGGCGACTCCAATCGGCAGGTACGCGCATTGGCGAGAAATGTCGCGGACAAGGTGCGCGAGGCGGGCGGGGAAGTGTTGTCCATAGAAGGCGAGGAGAACGGCGAATGGGTGTTGCTTGATCTGGGCGATTTGGTGGTGCATGTAATGCAACCGGAAGCGCGGCGTTATTACAATCTGGAAGAGCTTTGGCGCGACGCGCCCGCCTCAGGCGATCTTTTGATCCGTCGTCAATCCGCGTCATGAAATTACTGCTTCTGGCAGTTGGACATAAACAACCGGAATGGATTGATATGGCCTGTCAGGAGTATCTGAAGCGCCTGCCCAGAGAAATCAACGTTCAGGTTTGTGAGGTCAAGCCGGAACCAAGGGAAGGCAAGGCGCGGGAACAATTGCTCGCGGCGGAAGGCATACGTTTAAGGCAAAGCCTGAAATCTTTTCCTAGGGCGCGTCTTGTGGCGCTGGACGAAAAAGGCGAGGATTTGACGACGCGGCAATTTGCGGGGCGTTTGCGGGACTGGCTGGCTTCAGGCGAAAACGTGGCGTTTCTGATTGGCGGCGCGGACGGCCTGGAAGCTGAATTGAAGGCGGGGGCGCGGGATATTCTTCGTCTTTCCAGCCTCACCCTGCCGCACGGCCTGGCGCGAGTATTGCTTTGTGAGCAACTGTACCGGGCGAGCAGCCTGTTATCTGGACACCCCTACCACCGGGAAGGATGACTGTCATGTCTCAATCAAATTCTGGGTTCAAGCGGATTTATCTTGCCTCTCGCAGTCCCCGGCGAAGAGAGTTGCTGACAAGGGCTGGCGTTTGCTTTAACGTACTCTTGTTCCGCATTCCGCCGCGAACTGACCCGGAAACTGAAGAATCGCCAATTGTTGCCGAAACAGCGGCGGATTATGTTATGCGACTGGCAGGCGCCAAGGCGGCGCACGGGCTGCGTCTTCTGGAAAAGCGCAAACTCCCGCAATTTCCTGTGCTTTCGGCGGATACCGCCCTGGAAGTGGAGGGTGAGATCATTGGCAAGCCAACCAATGTCGCCGATGCGCACACTATTTTGCAGCGTTTGTCCGGGACTGCGCACCGGGTGTTGACAGGAGTTTCCATCGCTACGCGCGCGCGGCAGGAGACAATTCTGGACGTTTCCGAGGTATTTTTTCGCAAGCTGTCAATGCAGGAAATCCGCCGTTATGTGGATAGCGGCGAAGCGATGGACAAGGCGGGCGCTTATGGCATTCAGGGAAGCGCCGGGCTTTTTATCGAGCGCATTGAAGGCAGCGATACCGGCATCATGGGCCTGCCCCTGTGCGCGACTGGAGAATTATTGAAAGCCTTTGGTTATATCTGGTGAGCCGTTGATAAGACTTGTCGCGTAATCAGGCAATTTGTCTGTTTTCAGTTAGATTCATGTTCAACAAAAGGAGAGAGGTGTTAAGTGTCAATTCGAAAATTAGCTCTGATTGTAATTGCCGTGCCTCTCTTGTTCATGTCCTACGGCCTCTATAAACGCGAAAACAATCCTTATAATACAAACCTGCCGTATAACGGAACCACCAACAGATTTGAGATAGAGCGGCCCCGCATTCAGAAACAACTCGCCAAGCTTCCTGCGGAGGAGCGCGCGCTTGTCGAAGCCTATGCGAAACGGAATCCTCGGAATGCTGTTATATACCCTATGCCATTCAGAGAGGCGATCAAGTTGCAGCGCGCCTGGAACGCGGAACTGGCAGCCAGCGAAGCGCGCGCAGCAGCGCGGCAGATTGAGGTGAGCGTTGCGCCCCCCAACCATTAACGATAGCCGCTCATTTTTTCACAGACTCTCATTCCAGCGTAGGCGGGAAATATCGAATAAATGTGCTTGCCAGTCCGCATAATCTGGAATACGCTCACTGGCTGTATAAGCTGACAAATCAGGAAGGATTGTTATGTGGGAATGGCTCGTTGTCATAGCGATTGCTGTAGGGGGGATATTTCTTCTTTTCCTCTGAATCCAGAAAATCGCCCAATATGGATGAGACTGCCGAGACGCTGACCGTGGTAAAGGGCGATACGAAAGTTGTTTACAACAAAAAGCAACCTTTGCAGGAAAGCTACATGGTTTTTGGTGTTGGGTCTTCTTCAGGAAATGATTTCATGAGGGATGGATTTATAGCAGGTATTCCCTGGAAAACAGCACAATCATTGCTTCGACAATACCCTGATTTGACTAAATATAACAGCCGAGGTAGCGCGGCGGCAAAAAATGCAATGCAATCGCTTTATACAGTGAACGATTCAGATGAAGTGGGGCGCATTCTGAAAGAGGCCAGGAAGCGGTTTGACGAAGTGCTCCGCGTAAACGGTACGCGTTTTTGCCTGAAAGTAAGAGGTCTTGAATTGGCGTTTAAGGATGTTTATTACAAAGATGTACGCATGTGTCCAATGAAACAACGAGGGCGCGATAAATTGCGCCCCTACCCGCATTGTCCGCAATTCAATATGGTTTGGGCGAGTTCCGGGGCAGGAATGCCTGCCCCGGTTGTGTTTACCCGCAGCTTCCTACCGCGCCGCAGGCGGTGCAAAAATCGCAGCCGTCTTTGCGGATCATCGTGTGATTGCCGCATTCGGAACAAAGTTTGCCCAGAGTCGGCAATACCTTGTTGCTCACGGTGTCTTCCGGGGCTTCGAGAATGCCCATTTGCTGCCGGGGAAAGCCGTCTTCGTCCAGAATGTCCAGCATGGCGTAACGATGGATGATGAGACGGGCGATATAGGCAACCGTGGAAGGAAAGGTTTTTTGTTTTTTTGAGCCGGGGATGGCGGCCATGAAATCGCCCAGAGGTTCCGGGTAGTCAAGCAGTTTCCGCAATTTCATGCCGATCCAGGCCGGGTCCATGACCCGCATGTCAAGGGAAAGAAGTTTGCAAAGTCCGTCCAGGGCGCGGGGATAATGACCGGAAAGCCACATGGAATAGGGGCGGGTAACGCCGTCCGGCATGGTGATTTCTTTCAACCCCAGCACAAAATCCTCGCCGGTTGAAGGGTTGGTGATGTCGACCGTCCAGGAAAGCGTGCCGCCTGTGCCGGTTTTGGGTTCTTTGGCGGAGAACAGCGCATCAAGCACAGGGGTTGGGCCTTCATGTCGAAACGCGCCCAGTTGTTCGCAACGCCAGCGGATGATTTGCGCCATCGCTGAAACCACGGAAGGAACCCGTTTTTTCTCGCCATGCGGCGGCATGGGCATTTCAAAGGAATCGCCGGGAGTTTTGGCAAGAGCTTCCAGCTTCATCTCCAGCCAGCCCCGGTCATTGGCGCGCATGTCCATGGAGAGCGTCTTGGCGACCGCGCCCAACCCGCGCGGTTCGGCGGGACCATGCGCCCAGACTTCAAAGGGCCATGCGTGGCCTTCAGGCTCGACATGCCCGACGAAGAGGGCGAATTTGCCAATTGGGGAATCCAGCATGTAGGTCCAGCAGAGGTTGCCTTCCGGCAGATTCGGGCGTCCCGGCCAGCGGAGCGACGCCAATACCGGCGCGGGCAAATGTTTGATGGAAAGGCGCCGGTTGGCGTCGTGGACGAAATCCTGCGGCGCCTTGGCGCTGTCCGCCTCGGTTTTGGCAGGCTCTACCGAGAGAATCGGAGAGAGAATGCTGTTGGGGCGATAGGTCGCAAGGCCCTTCAGGCCGGATTTCCAGGCGTCCATGTACAAGTCCTGAAAATTGGCGTAGGGATAATCGGCAGGAACATTGACCGTCTTGGAAATGGAAGTGTCAATATAGGGCGCGACGGCGGCAACCATGTCCTTGTGCGCGGCGGCGGAAATTTCCAGGGCGGTGACGAAATAATCGGGTAGTTTGGCGACATCGCCGCCCAGATGACGATAAAGCCGCCAGGCATAATCTTCGACCGGACATTCCTTGATCGTGCCGTCGGGCATCCGTTTCTTGCGGGTGTACGTCCAGGAGAAGGGCGGCTCGATACCGTTGGAAGCATTGTCGGCAAAGGCAAGCGAAATGGTGCCGGTGGGCGCGATGGAAAGCAGATGGGAATTTCTAAGGCCGTGCTCGCGGATTTTTGCCTTGATTTCCGAAGGCAGGCGGGAGGCGAAATTGCCGCCGGAAAGATATAGTTCGGCATTAAAAAGCGGGAAAGAGCCGCGTTCTCTTGCCAATTCAACCGAGGCTATGTAAGCGGTATCGCGCATAAATTCGCTGATACGGGCGGCCATGCCTCGCGCTTCCGGGTGGTCGTAGCGCAGGCGCAACATGGCGAGCGCGTCGCCCAGGCCGGTGAACCCCAGACCGATTCTCCGCTTGTTGGCGGCTTCCTGTTGTTGCTGGGCGAGGGGCCAGTGGGTTGCGTCCAGCACATTGTCCAGCATTCGGGTGGAGACCCGCACGACTTCGGCAAAGGCGTCAAAATCGAAAGCGGCCTGTTCGGAAAACGGGTGATCCACGAACAGGGTCAGATTGATCGAGCCCAGGCAGCAGCAGCCATAGGGCGGCAGGGGTTGCTCGGCGCAGGGGTTGGTAGCTTCGATGACTTCGCAGTAATTGAGGTTGTTGTCCCGATTCATGCGGTCGAGAAAAAGAATGCCCGGTTCGGCGTGGTCGTAGGTGGATTTCATCACCTGATCCCACAAATCCCGCGCCCGTGTCTTGCGATAGACCCACAGGCCGTCCTCGCGCAGATACGCGCCGTCGCCTTTCATATCGGCATTGGGTTCGGCGCGATGGATCAATTCCACGATGCCGTCGTTTTCTACCGCCTGCATGAATTCATCGGTCACACCGATGGAGATGTTGAAGTTTTTGAGGTCGCCCTGATCCTTGGCGTGGATGAAATCCTCAATGTCGGGATGGTCGCAGCGCAACACGCCCATTTGCGCCCCCCTGCGCGCTCCTGCCGATTCCACCGTTTCGCATGAACGATCAAATACGCGCATATAAGAGACCGGGCCGGAGGCGCGTGACTGGGTTCCTTTTACCCGCGCGCCGACGGGGCGGATGTTGGAAAAGTCATAACCCACGCCGCCGCCTCGTCGCATGGTTTCGGCGGCCTGTGCCAGCGCGGTGTAGATGCCGGGGCGTCCGTCGGTCATCTCGACGATGGAGTCGCCCACCGGCTGCACGAAACAGTTGATGAGCGTCGCCTGCAAATCCGTGCCTGCCGCCGAGTTGACGCGCCCGGCAGGGATGAAGCCGTTTTCCTGCGCCCAGAGAAAACGCGCTTCCCAATGCGCCCGTTCCTTTTCCGTTGCCTCTTTTTCCGCCAGGGCATGGGCAACCCGCCAACGCACGTCGCGCGTGTTGATTTCCTTGCCTTTGGCGTATTTTTCGATCAGCACTTCGCCGGAGATTTCCTGTTCAGTCAATGGCAAAAATTCGGGAACTGCGGGAATTTCAGCCAGAGAAAGCTGTTCGGTATCATGCTCCTGTGCCATTTCATGTCTCCTGATGTGTTTTGTGGATTGTGGGCTGTCGTTTCAGCGCGGCGCAAGACAGACGCGCAACGTGAAAACTAATGCCGGAAAATTCATCATGAGGGCGTAAGCTACTATATATAGTACCTGTTTGCCAAGACTTGACTATATACGGTATTTGAGGCAGGTCAATGAAGTGGGCGTAACAGACTGAAAACAGAGGGAAAAATATTTTATGTTCCCACGAACTGATAGTGGTTTTGATGCGAATATGTCACTTTTTTTCTTGGCGGAACACTATTTTGTCAGGGATAGTCATTCTTTCGCACAGGCTACAACCCACTAGTCATTTCAGTGTAGGCGGGAATCCAGTTATACATCATAGGATGGGGCGAGCAGTCTTACAGACGGCAATAGTGAACCCCAACGCGGCTGTACGGGCAAAAAAATGTTGGGGTTCGCGTTTGCTCACCCCATATATGGACTCCTCCTGTAATGCAAGGAAGAAGCGAAAAATAAAACAAGTGGGGAAGGTGCGACTGCGCCCATATATCCGGCCTCTTTCCGGCGTATTGTTACACGCCGGGCCTCGATGGACTTCGCGCAGCAAGGGTGAATCAACCTATCTACCTCAAAGGCCCCTGGGGTGTGACACTCACTTGCCGCCGGTTCTACCGTTTTTCCCATCTTCTCTTCTTCCAGGCAATCGCCAGAGAACGCCTTTCGGCTACAACTACTCAACTACTATAGTACTTTCCGCGAATAAATTTACTGTTGTTAGTACAATTGTATAGTTGGCATTCATTTTGCTTTACTGAAGTTGTCGCATGATTTTTGGAGGTTCCGGACATGGCTTATAGCAAAGATTTTCGTTGCCTGGTTT
>WRKX01000005.1 GCA_009777925.1 Betaproteobacteria bacterium
AAAGTCCGGCGTCGCCTTCATCCAGATAGCGCCCAAGCAACTTGTAGCCCACTGTATGAGAAATCCCGAAGCGACGACACAGACCACGGAAATTCGTACCGGGTTGTAGCGCAAGTTGCACAAATTCCTTCTTCAGTTCCATCGCTGACCTCATTTGCCAAGGCATCTTGTCCTCCATAAGAACAAAAATGCCTACAGTATAAAATGTGTAAACGATGTCTCCGAACATGTGTCAACGATGTCCCCGGTCTGAACACCCGCGAGCGGGAGAGGGTG
Source organism: Betaproteobacteria bacterium (assembly GCA_009777925.1). Lineage (GTDB taxonomy): Bacteria > Pseudomonadota > Gammaproteobacteria > Burkholderiales > Rhodocyclaceae > Azovibrio. Next base: position 277 of record WRKX01000005.1, read on the forward strand.
CTCTGGATTCCAACCTTCGCGGTGATGACTAGAGCGGTTTCGGCTCAAGTAGATACAACGTCATTGCGGGCGCAGGCTGGAAAAATAAATTACGGGGACTGCATACGAGGAACTTCTTTCTCCCAATAACCGGGGTTACAATCCTGAAATATTCTGCCCTCTGTGGAGTAGCAAATGAACTCCGACGCCCAGCCCTTAACCATCGAATATTTCCTGAACCGCGAACTGAGTTTTCTTGCCTTCAACCGCCGGGTCATGGCGCAGGCGCAGGATCCGAACATACCGCTTCTGGAACGCTTGCGCTTTCTTTGTATCGTGTCCAGCAATCTGGATGAGTTCTTTGAAATTCGCGCCGCCGGCTTGAAGGAGCAGATTCGCGTCCGCGCTTCCCGGCTCACCACAGATGGCAGAACGCCCCAGGAAGTATTCCGCCTGGTCGGAATCGAAGCGCACGCATTGGTTGAGACGCAATACCGGATTTTCAATCAGGAAATTCTGCCCGCGCTTGAGGCAGAAGGCATCCAGTTCATTCGCCGTTCGCTCTGGACTGACGCGCAGTGCACCTGGATTCATGATTATTTCGATCGGGAAGTCCTGCCGGTACTTACTCCTTTGGGGCTTGACCCTTCCCACCCTTTCCCCCGTATTCTGAACAAGAGCCTCAATTTTGTAATAGAACTGCACGGCAAAGACGCCTTTGGCCGCCCTTCCAACGCCGCCATCGTTCAGGCGCCCCGCCTCCTGCCGCGCATCGTGCGTCTGCCGACAGAATTGACAGATTGCCCTTACGGCTTTGTTTTCCTTTCCTCCATCCTGCACGAATTCGTCGGCGATCTCTTTTCCGGCATGGATGTGTTGGGCTGTTACCAGTTTCGCGTTACCCGCAATTCCGACCTCTTCGTCGACGAGGAAGAGGCTACCAATCTGCGCACCAAACTTCAGGGAGAACTGCCCCATCGCCACTTTGGCGACGCGGTACGGCTGGAAGTAGCGGACAATTGCTCGCCGACAATGACCGCTTTTCTTCTCTCCCAGATAGGGCTGCGGGAAGAGGATTTATACCGCTGCAACGGCCCGGTCAATCTGGTTCGCCTAACCCAGACTATTGACTGGGTGGATCGCCCCGACCTGAAATTTTCCGCGTACACGCCCAAACTGCCCGCCATACTGGAAGCAGAGCCGAATCTTTTTGCCGTCATCCGTCAGGGCGACATTCTCCTGCATCATCCTTACCAGCCCTTCTCCCCGGTCATTGACCTGTTGCGTAGCGCTTCTACCGACCCGGAAGTCGCCGCAATCAAGATGACCGTCTATCGCACCGGAACCGATTCCGTTCTCATGCAATCCCTGATCCGCGCTGCGCAAAACGGCAAGGAAGTAACCGTAATCGTGGAATTGATGGCGCGTTTCGACGAGGAAGCCAACATCGGCTGGGCGACCCAGCTTGAAGAGGCCGGGGCGCATGTGGTGTATGGCGTGCTGGGTTACAAGGTACACGCCAAGACGCTGTTGATCGTCCGCCGTGAAGAGGGACGGTTGCGCCGTTACGTCCATCTGGGAACCGGCAATTACCATCCGAGCACTGCCCGCCTCTACTGCGATTTTGGCCTCATGACCGCCAATGAGGAAATAGGTCTGGATGTCGCGGAAGTATTCAAGCAACTGACCGGCCTTGGCAAGGCACATGCCTTGAAACACATCTGGCAAGCACCTTTTACCCTGCACAACAATATCATTGCCCACATACGGGGCGAAATGGAGGAAGCCCGCGCCGGAAAGAAAGCGCATATCATCGCCAAGATGAACTCCCTCCTGGAGCCGGAAGTCATCACTGCCCTTTATGAAGCCTCAAAAGCAGGCGTAAAGATTGACCTCATTGTGCGCGGCGTATGCGCGCTTCGCCCCGGCGTTCCCGGACTTTCCGAAAATATCCGGGTTCGCTCGGTCATCGGGCGTTTCCTTGAGCATCACCGGGTTTTCTACTTCTATGCAGGCGGCGAGGAAAAACTTTACCTTTCCAGCGCCGACTGGATGGAACGCAATTTCTTCCGTCGTATCGAGCTTGCCTTCCCCCTGCTCGACCCCGCCCTGAAAAAACGGGTCATGCAGGAAGGACTGCGCGTCTATCTCACTGACAACCACCAGGCTTGGGAAATGAAGGCAGACGGGCAATACACCAAAAAGCAACCCGGCAAGTCCGAAGCCAGGAGCGCACAGGGAGAACTGATGAAACTGCTGGGCAAGACTTCCGCCAATTAGAGCGGTTTCGCTTCAAATATACACAGCGTCATTGCGAGCGAAGCAATCCAGCAAGGCAGTCACCATACAGCGAGCTTCTGGATTGCATCAAAGTTTACGCTCCTCGCAATGACGATGTGTTGAGTGAACAGTATTGGCCCTAGGCTCCGGTAGAACGCGGCAAAGCGTTATTAGACTCAATCCAGCGTTTAATCCGGGTGGCATCGCCTACGCGGGTCATTCTGCCGGAAGAATCCAGCAACACCATGATAACCGGCCTGTCCGCAACCCACGCCTGCATCACCAGACAACGCCCCGCTTCGGAAATATAGCCGGTCTTGGAAATGCCGATCTGCCACGCCGCATCCTTGACCAGCGTATTTGTGTTATTGAAAACCAGCACCCGCTCGCCAATATCCAGATCAACGCTGGACATTGTGGAATATTCCCGAATCTTTGGGTATTGATGCGCGACCATGACCAGGCGCGCCAGATCATAAGCAGTCGAAACATTTTGCGCGGAAAGGCCGGTCGGTTCCACAAAATAGGTATTGCGTAAACTTAAGTCACGCGCTTTTTTATTCATTGCCGCCACAAAGGCGTCCATCCCACCCGGATAATACCGGCCCAGCGCGTGCGCGGCGCGATTTTCGGATGACATCAACGCCAGCAGCAACGCAGTATCCCGCGTCATGGTCAGACCCACCGGCAGACGGGAACCACTCCCGCGCAGATAATCCACATCCTCATCCGTAATCTGAATGACCTCTTCCATGTCCAGATGCGCGTCCAATATCACAATAGCACTCATCAATTTGGAAATGGAAGCGATCGGCATGACCGTGGAAGCATTTTTTTCCAGAATGGCCTCACCGTTCACCTGATCCATAACCAGCGCCGCGCCCGAACCCAGGATCATTCGCCCGTCCACGAAAAGCTCTTCCGGCATGGCGGCGCTTTCCTGCTTCTTCACCTTGCTGACTGCGGGCTTTCCCGGCGATTTTTTGCTATTTTTCGAGGTTGTATTTTTCTGGGCGGGCGCATTTTTGCTCGCCGCCGCCGCCGCATATTCCGGCAAGCCGAGCGCCAGCAACACCGCCAACAATCCGGTAAAGAAATGGATATAGCCTTTTTTCATGACAGGTTCTGTCTAATAAAACCAGCACATATTATAGCAAACAAAACATAAAAATCAAGTAGATAGGGCGTAAACTTCAAGCATTACCTGATTATTTCACGAGTCTTACCGTTGCCCCATGAACGTAAATTTTGCCCACCTCGCCATAAATGGCAGGGATTGCGCTCAACAGATGTTCAAGCCACGATCTCTACAGGGCAATAATCGGGTATCGCCTCGAACAATTCCAGCACATCGTTATTGCGCATTCGGATGCAGCCGTGCGAATGCGGCTCGCCCATGACGGCAAAATCGCTGCATCCGTGGATGTAAATGTAACGTCGCATGGTATCCACGTCGCCCACACGGTTAAAGCCGGGTTCGCATCCCGAAAGCCAGAGGATGCGAGTCAAAATCCAGTCCCGTTCGGGATGGCAGGCGTCCAGTTCAGGCGTCCAGATTTCCCCGGTTGGGCGGCGGGCGGAAAATACACTGTAGAGCGGCAATCCCGCCCCGATTTTCGCCCGGACAATATGACGGCCTCGCGGCGTTTGCAGGCTACCCCACCTTTCTCCTGCCCCTCTGGCGGCGGTGGATACCGGGTAAACCCGCAGGATAACCCCCCCACTGTCCAGCATTTCCATATGCTGGGTCGACAGAAAAATACGGATGCAGGCAACGCTCATTCCTCTGCCTGGTGTTCCCGTTGCTGTGCGCGGCGTTCGGCAAAAAATTCTTGCAGCAATTTCCCGCATTCCGCCGCCAGTACTCCGCCGATAACGCTTGTTTGATGATTCAGGCGCGTCTCCGCGAACAGATCGAGAACACTGCCATGCGCGCCGGTTTTCGGGTCGCGCGCGCCATAGACCACGCGCGCGATTCGGGCTTGCAGAATCGCCCCGGCGCACATCGCGCACGGTTCCAGGGTAACGAACAATTCACAATCCGGCAGTCGGTAATTTCCTATTGTCCGCCCAGCATCTCGCAACGCTATGATTTCAGCGTGCGCGCTTGGGTCCTGGTCGCCGATGGGCGTATTAAAGCCTCTCCCGACGATTTCCCCTGCCCGAACGACGACCGCACCCACCGGCACTTCGCCAAGGCAACCGGCTGATTCGGCCTGATACAAGGCTTCGCGCATGAAAAATTCATCACTCAACATGGCGCAAACATGGGGCATTATAGGAACCTGAGAAGTAAAAACCAGCCCCGCAAACGGCAAGCTGACCGGCAACATGTGGAGCGGGCGATGGGAATCGAACCCACGGCTCTAGCTTGGGAAGCTAGGGTATTACCATTATACGACGCCCGCTTCTTCGTAGAAGGGAGGCGCATTATACGTCCCTTCAGCAAAGGCTTTCAAGATAATGTATTGTTTTAGGGATGGATTACCTTTGGCGTGAATATCGCCCCAAATGCCCTGCCTGAAATGCGCTAAAATAGATAGTTTGGCAACACATTATTGCCTTTGTCATTTATCAGGAGAATTTCATGCCTATCAAGGTTGCCATCAACGGTTTTGGTCGCATCGGTCGCTGCACTTTTCGCGCTATTTACGAGCGCGGGCTACAGGATGAAATTAAGGTAGTAGCCATCAACGCCCCCGGTGATTTCGCCACGCATGTTCACCTCCTGAAATACGACAGCACGCACGGACGCTTCAACGCGACGGTTGAAGCCGAAGGCGACAATACGCTAATCGTCAATGGCAGAAAAATTCCTTTCCACTTCACCATGAATCCCAAAGATATAGATTGGGCGCAATTCGGAACGGAAATCCTGCTGGAATGCACCGGCGCTTACACGAGCAAGGCAAAAGCAGAAGCCTTGCTGGCACAGGGCGCAAAAAAGGCGCTCATTTCCGCGCCGGGCGGCGACGATGTGGATGCCACGGTGGTCTATGGCGTCAATGAGAATGCGCTCACCTCCGCGATGACGGTCGTCTCCAACGCTTCCTGCACCACCAATTGCCTCGCGCCGGTCGCCAGGGTGTTATCTGAAAGCGTCGGCATCCGGCAGGGATTGATGACCACCGTACATGCCTACACGAACGATCAGGTAGCGGTCGACGCCTATCACTCGGATTTACGTCGAGCGCGCGCCGCTGCGGCCAACATCATTCCGACCAAGACCGGCGCGGCTCAGGCGGTAGGATTGGTGCTGCCGCAACTGAAAGGCAAATTCGACGGTTTCTCGCTACGGGTTCCGACGCTGAATGTCTCGCTCGTCGACCTGACCTTCACCCCGGAACGCGCCACGACCAAAGAAGAAATCAACGCGCTGATGAGCGCCGCCGCCAACGGCCCGTTAAAAGGCGTCCTCGCGGTCAACAACGAACCGCTGGTATCGTCCGACTTCAACCACAGCACGGCCTCCTCCACGTTCGACGCCACGCAAACGCGCATCCTGACGGGCGAGAATGGCGAAACATTGGTCAAGGTACTGGCCTGGTACGACAACGAATGGGGCTACTCCTGCCGGATGCTGGACGTAGCGCAGGCATGGATGCGCGCAAAATAAGCCTTGTGTATTTTTTTACATGCGCGGACATGCGTTTTGGCTTTGATGTGTCTATAATGCCGCGTCGTTTTAGCTTGTTTCAATTTTTTTCTTACTTGCAAGGAAATTCACGATGATTCTGAAAAAATTTGCCGCCGTTTTTGCTGCTTCCCTCCTCCTTTCCGCCCCCGGTTTTGCGCAGGATGTCTTTGTCACGGTAAACGGCGCGAAAGTGCCCAAATACGTCGCCGACGTGCTCATTGAGGAGCAAAAAGCCGCTGGCGTCGCGGAAAGCGAGGAGATGTTGAATGCCGTGCGCGACGCCCTGATTCGCCGCGAACTGATTGTCGCCGAAGCGCGTCGCGCCGGGTTGGAGAAAAAACCGGAAATACAGGGGATGATGGAAAATGCCCGCCTTTCCGTTCTGGTACGCGCCTATATTGACGATTACCTCAAAGCCAACCCGGTCACCAACACGGATATTTCCGCTACTTACGAAACGTTCAAGCAGCAAATTGGCAACACTGAATATCACGTTCGCCACATTCTTGTCGAAAACGAAAAAGAAGCGGAAGAGATCATTGCCAAACTGAAAAAAGGGAGCAAATTCGCCACCCTGACTGACTCCTCGCTGGATGTGGCAAGCAAGGACAATGGCGGCGACCTTGGCTGGATGAGTCCTGCCGCGTTTGTGCAGCCTTTCGCCCAGGCGCTCGCCCAGTTGAAGAAAGGGCAATACACCCAGACGCCTGTACAGACGGACTTCGGTTATCACGTCATCATGGTTGAGGATACCCGCGCCACCAAATTGCCCCCGTTGGAGCAGGTGCAGGAACAAATCCGGCAACGCCTGAACCAGCAGAAAGTGGAAAACCTGCTGGAAGAACTACGCGCCAAGGCAGAAATCAAGTAAAGCAGCGTTAGTCCGGCGAGTCACGGCTTCACCCACAATTTTTACAAGGAAGCAACATGAGCAACAGTTATATTGAGACCATCAGGAAACGCCGTTCCCAGTATTCTCTGGGCAAGGATCTGCCGCTGCCCCAGGCCGAGGTGACTGCCCTGATTCAGGAAGCTGTGCGCCAATGCCCTTCCGCCTTCAACTCGCAAAGTTCGCGCGCGGTGATCCTGTTCGGAGATCAGAGCGTCAAATTCTGGAACCTGGCCAAAGACGCGCTGCAAAAGATCGTCCCCGCAGACAGCTTCGCCCAGACTGCGCAGAAAATTGACAGCTTTGCGGCAGGCGCCGGCACGGTGCTTTTCTTCGAGGATCAGGATGTGGTCAGGGGATTACAGGAGAAGTTCGCCGCATATGCCGACAACTTCCCGATCTGGTCCGAGCAATCCTCCGGCATCGCCCAATACGCAGTGTGGACTGCACTGGCGAGCGTTGACATCGGCGCCAGCCTGCAACACTACAACCCGATTGTTGACGCCGCCGCGCAAAAGGAATGGAGCATTCCGGCATCCTGGAAGCTGCGGGCGCAAATGCCCTTCGGCTCCAACCAGGCTCCGGTTGGCGACAAGACATTCATCGAGAACGACCAACGCTTTCTCGTGTTCGCCTGATTAGAAGCTGCTCCCGCGTTAAATCCCGCCCCGGCCTCAAAACATTGAGACCGGGGCGGTTTGTTTTGGAAACTATCCGCGCCCCCCGCTATGACCCGGCAAGCAAAATCTCCCGTATCCGCTCCGCTGTCAGCCCTTGCACCCGCACAACCTTGCGGCGCGAGGTCTGACCACTCTTCAGGATCAACGCGCTTTGGGGAAGAGAAAGCCAGTTCGCAAGGCATTGCAACAGGGCCTCATTGGCCCTGCCGTCAACAGGCGGGGCGGCCAGCCGAACCTTGAGCGCATTGCCATGCAACCCTACCAGCTCATTCCTTTTTGCGCCCGGATGCACATGCAAGGCAAGATAAACAGCGCCTTCCCGGTCGGTAGTCAGCCAGTCCTCGCGCATTGCCGCTTCACAAAAGAAAAAGCATAGCCTGCAAGATCAGGATGACTATGAGCGGAGAAAGGTCAATGCCGGAAATAGGCGGTATCAGCCGTCGCACGGGCGAGAGCAACGGATGGGTAAGTTTCGCTACGGGATAGGCAAGCGGCGAATGGGGATTAACCCAGGAAAGAATGACCTGAACGAACAACAGGACAATAAAAAGATAGATCAGGTTATGCACAAGGCTTTGCAGGGCAAATACCGCCAGCTTTGCGAGAACTACATCGGCTTGCGCGCTGAAAACAGAACCCAGTCCGCTCAGGTATAAAAAAGCCAGGGCGTAGAGCGCATGTGGAATAAACGCCGCAATCAGGCTTGCCCAATCCACCCCTCCAATCCCTGGGATGACGCGGCGCATGGGCAGCACCGCCCAGTTGGTGAGCTTCAGGACAAAGCCGCCGGCAAGCGAGGAAAAGGGGACTTTGCGCCACTGCATCAGCAGGCGCAGCAGGAAAAGCGTGGAGAAAAAAACGCAGAAGGCATTAATGAGAAACAACAGGGCTTGTTGCATGGTCGAAATTTCCAGGTCAGGTTTTACAGGCAAGTCGTAAAAATATCAGGAAGCCAGTTGTCGCGCCATTTCCCGGCTACGCTCCCTTGCTGCCATGGCACCCGCGATGATGCCTTCACTCACCTTGTTTTCCGCCATCACTGCGAGCGCCGCTGCCGTAGTGCCGCCTTTGGAAGTCACCCGTTCCCGAAGCAATGCGGGCGGCTCCTCCGCAGCCGCAGCCAGCCGCGCCGCGCCAAGGGTAGTGGCTATAGCCAGTTTACGAGCGGCATCCGCTGAAAAGCCAAGCTGTCCTGCCGCCGCCTCCAGGCTTTCAATGAACAGGAAAAGATAAGCCGGGCCACTGCCGGAAATCGCGGTAATGGCGTCCATTTCAGCTTCGTCTTCCACCCAGAGCGCCTCGCCGACTGCGCGAAGCACCAGCTCGGCGGCGTCGCGCTCCTCCTTTTGGACTTCCGGCAACGCATAAAGGCCGGTCATGCCCGCGCCGATCAGGGCCGGGGTATTGGGCATTGCCCGAATCAGGCGGCGAAAGCCCGCCAGCCAGCCTGACAGGGTCGCAAGGGGCAGGCCGGCGGCTATACTGAGCACAAGCTGGCGCTCAAGGCTGCCGACAAGCGGTACGATGGCTTCCCGCATTTGCTGCGGCTTGACCGCCAGGATGATGATGTCGGCGGCTATCGCCGCTTCATCCGGCTTTGCCAAAACACGAACACCGAATTCCCGGACGATTTTCTCCCTTTGCTCCGGCAGGCGCTCAATCACGGTGATATTGTTCGCCGCGCCTCCCTGCCTGCAAAGACCACCGATCATGGCAAACGCCATGTTGCCGCCGCCAATGAAAGTTATTTTCATGTTCTCGCTCCAAAAATAGCCGTTCCGATACGTAGCATATTGCCGCCTTCCGCAATAGCGGCGGGAAAATCGTCGCTCATCCCCATCGAAAGGGTATCCAGCGGCAACCCCTCCTTACGCAATTCCTCCCATAATGCGTAAAGACGCGCAAAAGGGCGGCGTTGCGCCGCAAAATCAACCGAAGGCGCGGGAATGCACATCAGGCCGCGCAGGGTAAGTCCGGGGAGCGTCATCACAAGCCTGCACAACGGCAAAACCTCTTCCGGGGCGCAACCGCTCTTGCTGGCTTCCCCGGAAACATTGACCTCCAGCAGAACCTGCAAGGGCGGTAAATGTTCGGGACGCTGGGTGGCAAGGCGTTCCGCAATTTTTGCGCGCGCAATCGAGTGCGCCCAATCGAAGTTTTCCGCCACAAGCAGCGTTTTGTTGCTCTGCAAAGGGCCGATGAAATGCCAGACAAGGGGCGCTGTTGTGTCCACGAATTTTTCTCGTAGCGCAAGGATTTTCCCCACTCCTTCCCGCGCGTAATTCTCCCCAAAATCGCGCTGCCCTCTGCGCGCGGCAAGCAGTATTTCGTCTGCCGAACGGGTTTTACTGACCGCAATCAGGCAAATAGATGAGTCATATCGGCCAAAAGATACCGCACTTTCTCTAATCCTTTGACGAATTACTTGCAGATTATCGGAAATTGCACTCATAATTCTTGGGTATTCTGGTTGGATGGTTATGACCACAGGCACGTAAAAGTATACTGGTTTACCATGTTTTCGCGCCTGACACTGTTTCTTCTTTTCAACTGACTTTGGAAAATTGTATGGACATCACTGAATTGCTGGCCTTTGGCGTCAAAAACAATGCGTCCGACCTGCATCTTTCCGCCGGATTGCCTCCGATGATTCGTGTCTTTGGCGACATACGCAAATTCAACCTGCCGCCTCTGGAACATGTGGATGTGCATTCCATGGTGTATGACCTCATGAATGACGCGCAGCGTAAAACCTATGAAGAGACGCTGGAATGCGACTTTTCCTTTGCCATCCCCAACCTTGCGCGTTTCCGGGTCAATGCTTTCGTTCAGGATCGCGGCGCAAGTGTGGCGTTCCGCACAATTCCTTCCAGAGTCCAGGGCCTGGACGAAATGGGATTTCCGCAAATTTTCAAGGAAATCTGCGAATATCCGCGCGGCCTGGTCCTGGTTACCGGCCCCACGGGCAGTGGCAAGTCCACCACCCTGGCGTCAATGATAGATTACATCAACGACAACGCTTTTTCCCACATCCTCACCATTGAAGACCCGATCGAATTCGTGCACCAACCCAAAAAATGTCTGATCAACCAGCGTCAGGTCGGGCCGCACACCTTGTCGTTCGCAAATGCCCTGCGCTCCGCCCTGCGGGAAGACCCTGACATCATTCTGGTCGGCGAGCTGCGCGACCTTGAAACCATCCGCCTTGCCCTGACTGCGGCGGAAACCGGCCACCTGGTATTCGGAACCCTGCATACCTCCTCCGCCGCCAAGACCATAGACCGTTTAATTGACGTCTTCCCAGGCGCGGAAAAAGAGATGGTACGCGGAATGTTGTCCGAATCGTTGCGCGCGGTCATTTCCCAAATCCTCCTGAAAACGAAGGACGGAAGCGGTCGGATTGCGGCGTTTGAAATCATGATCGGCACGCCTGCCATTCGTAACCTGATTCGGGAAGACAAGGTAGCGCAGATGTATTCCTCCATTCAGACCGGGCAGGCGCGCGGGATGCAGACGCTCGACCAGGCCCTGATTGATCTGGTACGGCGCAATATGGTAGCAGCCTCTGAAGCCAAGGCGCGCGCCGCCAATAAGGATTCTTTCCCAACCGGTTGACTTTAATTTTTCCCTTTCTTTTGCGTGTGAGGATTCACCATGGAACGCGATCAGGCTCTCAAGTTCATGTATGACCTTTTGCGGTTGATGTACAGCAAAAAAGCGTCCGACCTTTTTATCACTGCCGACTTTCCCCCGGCCATCAAGATTGAGGGGCGCGTCATGCCGGTCTCCAATCAGACGCTTACCCCGCAACATACGGCAGAACTTACCCGTTCAATCATGAACGACAAGCAGGCGGCAGAATTTGAAGCAACCAAAGAATGCAACTTTGCCATTTCACCCACCGGAATCGGGCGTTTTCGAGCCAGCGCTTTCCTCCAGCAGGGACACACCGGCGTTGTCCTGAGAACCATCAACACAGAAGTTCCTACCATAGAAGAATTGGGCATACCAGCCATCGCCAAAGACGTCATCATGACCAGGCGCGGCATGGTTATTGTGGTGGGCGGCTCCAGCATGGGCAAAAGCACTTCTCTGGCCGCGATGATCGGCTACCGCAACGAAAACAGCTATGGTCATATCATCACAGTCGAGTCGCCGATTGAATACGTACATGAGCACAAGAATTGCATTGTTACCCAGCGGGAAGTCGGTATTGACACCGAAGACTGGGAGGTTGCCCTGAGGAATGCCTTACGACAGGCGCCGGATGTGATTCTGATGGGTGAAATCCGCGACCGCCAAACCATGGAATTCGCGATGAGCGCTGCCGAAACCGGTCACCTGTGCCTGGCAACCCTGCATGCCAATAGCGCCAGCCAGTGCATAGATCGCATCGTCAACTTCTTCCCGGAAGAGCGACGCGTGCAGCTATTGATGGGGCTGTCATTGAACTTGCGCGCCATCATCGCGCAGCGTCTCATGCCGCGCAAGGACGGCAAGGGGCGGATAGCCGCTTTCGAGGTATTGCTCAACTCCCCGTTGATTGCCGACATGATTTTCAAGGGCGAGTTTCACACTATCCGGGAGATCATGGAAAAATCCGTCAACTCCGGAATGCAGACCTTCGAGCAATCGCTTTTCGAGCTGTATGAAAACAATGCCATCACTTACGAAGACGCGCTCAGAAACGCCGATTCCATCAACAACCTGCGCCTGCAAATCAAGCTGAACAGCAAGGAAGCCGGCGATCATGACCTGACCTCCGGGCTTGACCATCTCGCGCTTCTCTCCGAAATGCCGAAAATGGCCGTTTTTTAACCTCGCTTTCCCGGCATAGGTTTACGGCTCACGCAATCGCGCCATACCTGGCGCGATTGCCTTTTTGCCATCCGGCAAATTGCCGGTTTAGGCTATGTTCCCATATATCAGGTAGGGCATGTGTGCCCTACTCCCTCTGAAATCTGTATAATTTTTCGTTTTTCGCCATGGCGATTTGACCTGTCCGAGAGTCCCGCAATGAAATTTTCCGAGTCCTGGCTGAGAACTTTTGTTGATCCATCATTATCCGGCAGCGAGCTTGCCCACTTGCTGACCATGGCCGGACTGGAAGTGGAGGAAATGACGCCTGCCGCGCCCTTGTTTACAGGAGTGCGGGTGGCGCAAATCCTTGTAGTCAAAAAACACCCGGACGCCGACCGGCTTAGCGTCTGTCAGGTAGATGTGGGCGAGGCCACGCCCCGGCAAATCGTGTGCGGCGCGCCCAACGCGGCGGCGGGGTTGAAAGTCCCCTGCGCCCTGCCGGACGCCTGTTTGCCCGGCGATTTCCAGATCAAACATACGAAAGTGCGGGGGGTGGAATCCGCCGGAATGCTCTGTTCGGCAAAAGAACTGGGCATTAGCGATGAAGCGGCCGGTCTCCTAGAACTTGCCGCCGCCGCGCCTGTCGGCGAAGATTTGCGCGTCTGGCTTGATCTGGACGATTGCCTGTTTACCCTGAAACTGACCCCTAATCGCGCCGATTGCCTGTCGCTTGTCGGCATTGCCCGCGAAGTCAGTGCCTTGAGCGGCAAACAGGCCACCTACCCTTTCGCGCCGACCATTCCCGCCACCTTTCTTCAGCAGCGCAAAATTCATCTGGAAGCGCCGGATGCCTGCCCCCGCTATTGCGGTCGGATCATTCAAGGGGTCGACGCAAAAGCTCCAACCCCGGAATGGATGCGTCGCCGTCTGGAGCGTAGCGGTCTGCGTCCCATTTCCGCGCTCGTTGACGTGACCAATTATGTGCTGTTGGAGTTGGGGCAACCGCTCCATGCCTTCGACAACACAAAACTGAGCGGAGATATTTACGCCCGGTTTGCCAATCCGGGCGAAAAGCTGACCCTGTTGAACGGGCAGACAATTGACCTCGCGCCTGATGTTCTGGTCATTGCGGATGACATTAAGGCGCAGGCAATGGCGGGCATTATGGGCGGCGAGGAAAGCGCCATTTCGCTTGATACACGCGACGTTTTTCTGGAATCCGCCTTTTTCGCGCCCGCCGCCGTTGCGGGCCGGGGACGGCGCTACAATTTTACCAGCGACGCCTCGCATCGCTTTGAGCGCGGCGTTGACTGGAATCTTTGCAGAACCGCGCTGGAGCGCGCTACTGCCCTGATCCTGGAAATTTGCGGCGGCAAGGCCGGGGTAATCACGGAAGCTGCTGCCAAACTACCCGCGCAAAAACAGGTTTCACTTCGCCTTGCCAGAGTTGCCAGGGTGCTGGGCGTTTCCATTGCCGCTGAGACTGTGGCAACCTTCCTGCAGCGGCTGGCATTGCCTTTCACCCAGGAAGGCGACACTTTCATCGTCAAGCCGCCAAGTTACCGCTTTGACCTTGCGATTGAGGAAGACTTGATTGAGGAAATAGCGCGTCTTTACGGCTATGACAACATCCCCGCTTCCCTGCCCAAAGGCTTGCTTGCCATGAGCGCAGAACCGGAAACGCAACGTCCGATCAGTGACTTGAGAAAGGAAATGGCGGCGCGTGGCTTTCAGGAGGTTATCAATTTTGCCTTTGTGCCGGAAGCATGGGAGGCGAATTTCGCCGCCAATCCCAAACCAATCCGGCTTGCCAATCCAATCGCCAGCCAGCTTGCGGTCATGCGTTCGTCCCTGATCGGCGGCCTCGTCGAGACGCTTTCCGTCAACCTGAAGCGCAAACAGTCCCGGGTACGCATTTTCGAGCAGGGGCGCGTTTTCACCCAGACCAACGGGCAATACGCGCAACCATGGCATCTGGCGGCGCTTGCCTACGGCGCGACAGAACAGGAAGGCTGGAGCAGCGATGGGCGCAGGGTTGATTTTTTCGATCTCAAGGGCGATCTTGCCGCCCTCTTCGCCCCTGTCGAACCTGTCTTTATCCCGGCTCCTCATCCTGCCCTGCATCCGGGGCGCTCCGCGCAAATAATTCTGGCAAACGAGAACATCGGCTGGATTGGCGAATTGCATCCGCGCTGGACGCAACAATACGAACTACCTGCCGCGCCTGTCCTCTTTGAAATCACGCTGGCAGCCGCGCAACAAACGAAACTCCCCGCTTATGCGGAAATTTCCCGTTTTCAGATGGCTTCCCGTGATCTTGCCATTGTTGTTGACCAGAAAACGCCCTGGCAGGACATTCTGCAGGGAATAAAAGAGGCCGCGCCCAGAGAAGTCACCGAGATTTTGCTTTTCGATCTTTATCAGGGAAAAGGCGTCCCGGAGGGGAAAAAAAGCCTTGCTTTCCGTATAGTTATGCAAGATACTCAACGTACTTTGTTAGATGCGGACATGGACGAAATCACCGCAAAAATAGCCGCCTGGCTGGAAAACCGTTTTTCGGCTCGCCTGCGCGCCTGATCCCTGGTTCCCGGATTGCCTGACATGGATACACTTACCAAAGCTGACATTTCCAGACCCCTGTTTGAGCAAGTCGGCTTCAACAAGCGTGAAGCCAAGGACATGGTAGAAGCCTTTTTTGGCGAAATTCGCAGCGCGCTTGAGCGGGGCGAAGGAGTCAAGCTTTCCAGCTTCGGCAATTTTCAGTTGCGCGACAAACCGCAACGTCCGGGGCGCAACCCAAAGACCGGAGAAGAAATTCCCATCAGCGCCCGCCGTGTTGTCACCTTTCATGCCAGCCAGAAGCTGAAGGCCGACGTAGAGCAAGCCCTAAATGGAACACCGTCAACATAACCGTCCGGATACGGAAGAACTCCCGCCCATCCCGGCGAAACGTTACTTCACCATCGGCGAGGTAAGCGAGCTTTGTTGCGTCAAGCCGCATGTGCTGCGCTATTGGGAGCAGGAATTCACCCAGTTGAAATCCGTTGTCAAGCGGCGCGGCAACCGGCGCTATTATCAGCATCATGAAGTGCTGCTGGTGCGCCGCATCCGCGAGCTTTTATACAGCCAGTGCTTTACCATCAGCGGCGCGCGCAACCGTCTGGAAGAAGAACTCCTCCACAGCGTCGCTCTGGAAGCCGGGGAAGCGTCTGTCAGGCCGCTTTTCGTAGAGCAGATTCGCGCCGAACTGCAAGCCATTTTGCAGTTGCTTGACGGCACGGCAGACTCCCTTCTGCCTGCCCTGCCCCCGCAGTACTTTGAAGTCGCCGCAGAAAATACCGCCTCCAAAGTGACAAAGGCCAAAACGGCAGAAAAAACCGTTCTGCCTGCCACGCCGGAACTGTTTTCCGATGCGGCAGGCGTCCGTACCGGCAAAACTGTCGGCAAGGTAGCCTGAAGCAATATCCCCCATTGCGCCAGGGCAATTGGATGGATGCTCCGCTCTCCAACAGAGAAGCAGCGCGTCTTAACATAAGCGGCTTCGTCGGCCTTGACCGCGCCGCGCTCGCCTCAACTCTTGCCGCGCATGGCCTTGACTACGGCAAGCTGCTCCAAACCCATCCCCATCTTTTCGCTGACGCCCCTGTTTTTTTGGGCGCGGAGAGTCAAGCGCGCATCGCCCGTCTGATTACCGCGATTGAAAGCGTCATCTCTTTGCCCGCTTACCAGTGCGCTGCCCTTACCGATGCGCCTGAAGCAGCAAGATACGATCCAGGTTATCCAGCAGTTTTCATGGGATACGATTTTCATCTGGATGCGGATGGTTGTCCCTGGCTTATCGAAATCAATACCAACGCGGGCGGCGCTTTTTTGAACACTTGTCTTGTCGAGGCGGAGTCGCCCAAGGCCGGGCAGGCTTTATGGGAAGAATGGCTTGCCATGTTCCGCGCGGTCTGGCGAAGTAGCCGAGGGGAGCGTACCTTGCGGCGCGTTGCTCTTGTGGATGAACAGCCGGTCATGCAATATCTCGCGCCGGAATTTGAATTATTCCGTCGTTTGTTTGTTAACACCGGGGTTGAGGTCTTGATTGCCGACCCGGCCGAACTTGTCTGGAATGGGCAAACACTTTGCTCTACGGGGCAACCCATTGATCTCGTCTACAACCGCCTTACAGATTTCACTCTTGCCGCGCCCGCTAATCTGGCGCTAAAAGAAGCCTGGCCTGCCGATGGCGTTGTGCTTACGCCACATCCTTATGCCTATGCCCTCTATGCCGACAAGCGCAACCTTGTCCATCTCTCTGATCCTGCCTGGCTTTGCGCGGCTAATGTACCGGAAGAAACCCAACAGATTCTAGGTTCCGGTATTCCGAAGGCCATTGCAATTTCAGCGGACATGCCACAAGAAGCGCAAGGGAAACTATGGGATGAGCGCAAAAACCTGTTTTTCAAGCCTGTATCCGGCTTTGGCAGCCGGGCGGTCTATCGGGGCGACAAACTGACCCGAAAAGTCTTTGCGGAGATTTTAAAAGGCAATTACATCGCGCAGCGGTTTATCCCGCCTTCTATTCGCCATTTGCCTGACAGGGCGTTAAAAGTTGATATTCGCTGCTATGTCTTCCGGGGGCGGCTCCAGCTTTACGCTGCCCGCCTTTATCAAGGGCAAGCCACCAATTTCCGTACCCCCGGCGGCGGCTCTGCGTTAGTAGATATCGGACTACCGCCAATTTCACCAGCGGTGACATAAAAATTTCACATAGCGTCTGTAATATCCGGGCGTGATTTGTCTCGCGTTAACAACAAAATGGGAAAAACGATAGGTCGCCTTGGCGTAGACACTTGGTTGCTGCCTGATCTTCTGTCAACGGACGGATTATTGACCGCGCTGGCCGCCGAGTTTGAGCTGGATGTCGCGCCTGAGTATGAAGCCAGGGTGGTTTATGCCGACTCTTTCGATTGGCGGCTTTATCAGCAAGGTTATTTGCTCCATTGTCACGGCGCTTCCTGGACCCTGTGTCATGGCAACAGCGGTGAGGTGATCGCGCAGCAGGACGGCCCCGAACTGCATACCTCCTGTTTTGCGCGTGATTTTCCTCTCGGAAAGTTGCGTGAACTACTGGAGCCGGTTTTGGGTATTCGTTGTCTATTGTCATTGGCGGCGATTCAATTGCGCAGCAGGCGAATCCGCATACTAAACCGGGATCAAAAGATAGTGGCGGTGATCGAAATCCAGCAATCCGTGGCTGTTGACGATGAACGATGCTATCGCCTGTTACGCCTGTTTGGGGTACGTGGCCATGAGGGTGAACAGGAGAGCGTCCGTCGTATTCTTGCCGAAGTCGGCGTTAGCGAGACCGTTTCGCCCTTGATCTGCTTTGAAGATGCGTGCTTGGTAAAAGGGCGCAGACCTCTTGATTATCGTCAGAAATTCATGCTTGAACTTAACGGCGACGAAACCGCCCTGGAAGCCATGACCCGCATTTATCTGGCCCTGCTTGATACGATTACCCGTAACATGCCGGGAGTATTTGCTGATTATGATCCCGAATTTCTCCATGACCTGCGGGTCGCCATCCGCCGTACCCGCTCCGGCCTGAACCTGGTGCAGCGGGTTCTGCCCGCTTCGGTATCAAGCCGGTTCAGTCGGATATTTCGCCGCCTCGGCGTTATAACCGGCCCTACCCGCAATCTTGACGTTTATCTTCTTGCGCAAGATGATTATTTCAAGCGATTGCCTGCCTTTTTGCGCCCTGGGTTGCAGGAGTTTTTCACCGAATTGGGTCACAAGCGGCAGGCTGAACAGAAAAAAATGGTACGTATGCTTCGTACCAGGAAAAACGAAGCGTTCTTGAATGCCTGGCGGCAGGCCTTAAAGCGGCATGATCGGCAACCGGCGGACTTAGCCGACCTGCCGGTACGGGAACTTGCCGACCGGATTATTCTAAAACGGTATAAACGCGTTATGCGTAACGGGCGGGTTCTGGATGCCGCCACGCCTGACGCCGAGGTGCATCGCTTGCGCCTCCAGTGCAAAAAGCTGCGCTATGTCATAGAATTATTCGGTTCCCTCTATCCAAAACAGCAATTAAAAATCATGACCCGGCAGCTAAGGAAGTTGCAGGATATTCTTGGATCTTTTAATGACCTCTCGGTGCAGCAGGAGATGCTCCGTCAAAGTCTGATAACCCTTGCCGCAGAATCGCCGCGCAAACTCGACCAGGCGGCGGCGCTTGGCGGCCTGTTGCAAAGCCTGTTCCAGGAACAAGAGGCTTTGCGTAGTCGTTTTGCCAGGGCGTTCGCGCGATTCGGCAATCAGAAGACCGTCGCGCTTGCCCATAAACTTTTCAGAAAACGGCGAAATCCTGTGTTTGCGACATGACTCAATTTATACTGCTTATCTGCCGACATGCCAAATCAAGCTGGCGTGATACCACTCTGAGCGACTTTGAGCGCCCTCTGAATAAACGCGGGGAGCGTGACGCGCCGGAAATGGGTCGCCGTCTGGCGCGTCTGGGAGTGTTGCCTGATCTGATAATGAGCAGCCCGGCGACGCGCGCGATCAATACTGCGCTCCACTATGCCCGTAAACTCGGAATAGCGCCTGAAGAAATACGGCGTAACCAGGAGCAATACGCAGCCTCGGTCTCAGGATTGGTTAACCTGATTCGTACAGCCGATTCCAGCGTAGGCACTCTCATGCTGGTCGGCCACAATCCGGAAAGCACTGATCTGGCCAATGCGTTGGGCGGATTGAACATTAAAAATATCCCAACCAGCGGCATTGTGGCTCTTGCCTTTTCGCAACGCGCATGGGCTGATCTGACGGTGGGCAGTGGCACTCTCCTGTTTTTTGACTATCCCAGGAAAGAGAAATGAGGGGTATACAGTCGTCGGAGTCGTTGCAAAACCCGATCAAAAAAACCGCTTGCATTTTTGCGGATTTGGGATGATTATTCTCCAGTACGGTGCATGAAAGTTTGAGCGCAATGTTTTCCGGCAGCATTTTTACCCCAAGAGATTTTTTTGCGAGCGTGGCCTTACGCTCTGGCTTTCTTTTCGCACACACAAGCTAATGGCATATAAACCCGCCCAAACCCAGGTTTGGCACGGCTTTTGTTGTTTGTCATCCCTTCATACTTCCCCTCTTTAAGGAGTTTTTCATCATGGCTTCATCTTCATTCATTCAGCGGGCTTACATAGCCTTCTTCAACCGTCCTGCGGACGACGCCGGTTACAAATTTTGGCTGAACCATCTCGGCCCCGATCAGGATCTCCTTGACCTGTTTTCCCAATCCGAAGAGTATCTGAGCGATTATGATGGCAAGAGCGACGAAGAAATCATCACCATAATCTACCAGAATTTGTTTGGTCGTCTGCCTGAGGCTGAGGGTTTGAACTATTGGGCGGGGCAGATGACCGCAGGCTGGATTACGGTTGGCAACGCCGCCTATGAAATTTTGGGCGGCGCTCAGGGCACGGACTTGACCGCCGTCAATAACAAGGCGACGGCGGCGCAGGCTTTTACCGCAGCCCTGGATACCGCGCCGGAGATTTATGCTTATGCCAACGCCGGTGACAATGGGGTAGGCCATCTCGCCAAGGACTGGTTGACGGCGGTGACTGACAACGGGAAATTGACGGATGCCCTGGGCAGTCTGGATAGTCTTCTGGCAGCGTTGATTACTGCCGACACTCCAGTCCTGCTGCCTGAATACAACGAGATTAACTATGGCAGCCCCTCCGACGCCACGTTTACGCTTTCCACAGACTCGCATGTCCACGACACGATCAAGTGGGGAGGACACTTAAACAACGGCAAGGTCACGGTGGTTAATTTCGACGCGACTTCGGCTTCAGGACAAGACACCCTTGACTTCACCGCCTACGGCGCGTCGTGGCTGGGCGCGGCTACCCTAAATGCCAGTGGCTATGCCATATATGGCATAGCTCCTGATGTTATAAATAATTGGCGGGCTGAGTCCAGTTTTCCGACTTCGAGCCTGAACGCCGACGACACGTACATCACTTTGACCCGCGTGGACTCCACTACGACGGAGTACAAGATCGAGTTGTGGACGGTCGTCAGCAATCTGGCGGACGCCTACTATGGCCGCATGCTGCCAATCGGGGAACTGACGGACACCGCCGAACTGATCGGCTATGTCGACCTGGGCTTTGAAATTGGCTCGACTGTCGTGGATAACATTGTTTTCTGAACCCCCGACAATCTGAACAGGAACGTATGGGCGCGATTTATCGCGCCCATACGTTTTGCCGGAACGCCACTATCTTCGCGCACACCCCAACCCACTCGTTTTCCGCGCATACTCAACCTATTCGTCATCAACGTATCCGCTTGAACCGAAATCACTCTAAAGGCAATACTGTTCACTTATAGTGCTTTCCGCAAATAACTCTACTATCAGGCGCTGTCATTCGTCCGCACAGACTCCAACACAATAGTCATTCCCGCGAAGGCGGGAATCCAGTACGGCGTTAAAAGCCGCAACAGGTTTTCAGAATAGGACAGAAGCGGTGTTCCCACTCACAAACGACAAAGTAACTGAAAGACTTTGCTGGATTCCCGCATTCGCGGGAATGACAATTAGGTTGGATGCAGGAGAGAAAAGCCAGGCTCCGGATCGTCTCCTTATTTGCGGAAAGCACTATAAAAATTGGCATATGCTGTCAAGCGGGATTGGGGCGAAACGCAGCGAACCGCAATAGAGGGCAATCGTAATGTTTTCTCTGGGGAATGCGATTGCCCTGCTTGATACAAATCCGGGCGTAAATAATCCCTTGCGCTAGAATATCGGCTTTCAATTTCACTGGAGTAGCCGATGTGCGGCATAATCGCGGCGACGGCAAGGCATAACATCACCCCTATTCTGATCGAGGGGCTGAAAAAGCTGGAATATCGGGGATACGATTCAGCGGGCGTCGCCCTGTTGCGGGATGGCTCGCTGGAACGGCAACGCACGGTAGGCCGGGTAGCGGAACTGGAAAAAAAGACCGTCGGCCTTCATAGTCACTGCGGTATCGCCCATACCCGCTGGGCGACCCACGGCGCGCCGGCGGAACACAACGCCCACCCGCATATTTCCGAAGACCTTTCCGTCGTGCATAACGGAATCATTGAAAATCATGCCGAATTGCGGGTTGAACTGGAGGCGGCAGGTTACGCCTTTACCTCCGATACCGATACCGAATGTATCCCCCATCTGATTGACGCTTATCGTAAAAAAACGCCCGATCTCTTTGAAGCGACGCGCCTTGCCTGTCAGCGTTTACAGGGCGCTTACGCCATTGCCATCATCGCCGCTTCCGATCCGGGGCGGATCGTGGTAGCGCGCAAAGGCTCGCCGCTCCTCCTTGGAATCGGCGAAGAAGGTTTTTACGCGGCGTCGGACGTTTCCGCACTGTTGCAGGTCACGCGCCAGATAATTTATCTGGAAAACGGCGACCTGGCCGACCTCCATGCGAACAAAATGCACATTTGCCGCCTGGATGGCGAAGTTGTCCAGCGTTCCGTCGTCACTTCCGGTCTTTCCGCCGACATGGTGGAACTGGGCAATTACCGGCATTACATGCAGAAAGAAATTTTCGAGCAGCCGGAGGCGCTTGCCAATACTCTGGAAATGGTTAGCGGAGCCAGCTCTCTCCAGGCCAACCTGTTTGGCGCAAACGCGGAGGAGCTATTTAATCAAGTCAATTCGGCCTTGATTCTCGCCTGCGGCACAAGCTGCCACGCCGGTATGGTCGCAAAATACTGGATGGAAGCTCTGGCTGGCCTGCCCACCCAGGTTGAAGTCGCCAGCGAATACCGCTATCGCAAATCCGTACCCAATCCTCGCCAGCTTATCATTGTCATTACCCAATCCGGAGAAACAGCGGACACCCTGGCAGCTCTTGCGCATGCCAAATCGCTGGGGCAACCCTTAACTCTTGCCATTTGCAATGTGCCGGAATCAGCCATCGTGCGGGAAACCGCGCTTCGCTTCATCACCCGCGCCGGGCCGGAAATCGGCGTGGCCTCGACCAAAGCGTTTACCACCCAGTTAGCCGCGCTCTTTCTCTTAACCCTCGTCCTGGCCAGACAGCGAAGATTGCTCACCTTCAAACAGGAAGCCGATTATCTGGCGGAACTTCGCCACCTTCCCAGCGCCTTACAGGAAGTACTGGCGCTGGAGCCGGAAATCACCGCCTGGGCAGGCCGCTTTGCCCGCAAGGAACACGCGCTTTTTCTGGGGCGCGGGCAGCATTATCCGATTGCGCTGGAAGGCGCGTTGAAGCTGAAGGAAATTTCCTACATCCACGCGGAAGCCTATCCGGCAGGCGAATTGAAACACGGCCCGCTCGCGCTGGTAGATCAGGCCATGCCTGTCATCGCGGTCGCGCCCAACGACGCGCTTCTGGAAAAATTGAAATCCAATTTGCAGGAAGTCCGGGCGCGCGGCGGCGAACTCTATGTTTTTGCCGACCGGGACGTGCAACTGGGCGAAAAGGTAATGGAGGAGGAAGGGGTACATCTCCTTCACCTTCCCGAACACTACGGCGCTCTTTCTCCCGTTTTGCATGTCGTTCCCCTGCAACTTCTGGCGTACCATGCCGCGCTTATCAAGGGGACGGATGTAGACAAGCCGCGCAATCTGGCAAAATCCGTTACCGTGGAATAAAACCATGCCGTCCCATATCCTTCCGATCCCTTCAGGAGTTTCTTCATGCGCGTAAAAAAACTGGCTGACCTCAATGTTTCCGGCAGGCGCGTTTTTATCCGCGCCGACCTCAACGTGCCGCAGGATGAGGCAGGCAACATCACCGAAGATACCCGGATCAAGGCGTCACTTCCTTCCATCCGTTACTGTCTTGAACAAAACGCCGCCGTCATGGTTACTTCGCATCTGGGGCGTCCCGATGAAGGCGAAGTTGAGCCGGAAGATTCGCTCGCGCCGATTGCCATTCGTCTTTCTCAATTCCTGCACAAACCTGTCCGCCTTATTGCCGATTGGGTGGAAGGCGGTTTTGCGGTCAATCCCGGCGAAGTTGTGTTGCTGGAAAACTGCCGTTGCAATGCGGGCGAAAAAAAGAACGATGAGACGCTGGCGAAGAAGATGGCCCTGCTGTGCGACATATACGTAAACGACGCCTTCGGCACGGCGCACCGCGCCGAAGCCACTACCTACGGCATTGCCCGCTTCGCTCCTGTATCCGTTGCCGGCATATTGATGGGCGCGGAAATTGACGCACTTTCCCGCGCCTTCGAGAATCCCAAACGCCCGTTGGTCGCCATTGTCGGCGGCGCTAAAGTCTCTTCCAAGCTCACCATCCTGAAATCGCTTGCCGCCAGGGTCGACCAATTGATCGTCGGCGGCGGCATTGCCAATACTTTTCTCCTGGCTTCCGGCGAGCGCATCGGCGATTCGCTTGCCGAACCCGATCTGGTAAAAGAAGCGCACGCCATCATGGACATGATGCGCGAACGCAACGCGGAAGTGCCTCTGCCCGTCGATGTCGTGGTCGCTGACGAAGTATCCGCGCTTGCCCGCGCTAATAAAATTTCCGTAAACGCAATTGGCGCGCACGACCGCATTCTCGACATCGGCCCCAGAAGCGCGGCGCGTCTTGTCGAAATCATTACCGGCGCGGGTACGGTCATCTGGAACGGGCCGGTCGGCGTATTTGAGCACGCGCAATTCGCGGGCGGAACCAAAATGCTCGCCTCCGCCATCGCCCATTCAGAGGCTTTTTGCATTGCGGGCGGTGGCGATACACTCGCCGCCATTGCAACATTCAACATTGCGGATGATGTCGGCTACATCTCCACCGGCGGCGGCGCTTTCCTCGAATTTCTTGAAGGCAAAACCCTGCCTGCCATCGCGGCGCTGGAAAAACGATTCGACTAAAAACTGCTTTTAGAGCTATAGTGCTTTCCGCAAATAACGCTATTGAACCGGCAATTAAGGTTTGACTTTTCGAGGCACGCTCCATATGGGCCGAAATGGCAAATATGACGCAACCCTTAATTGCCGGGTGAATACTATCAGGCGCTGTCATTCGTCCGCACAGACTCTAACCAAATCGTCATTCCCGCGAAGGCGGGAATCCAGTACGGCGTTGAAAGCCGCGACAGGTTTCCAGAACAGTAGAAGAGCGGCGTTCCAACTCACAAACGACAAAGGAGCTGAAAGACTTTGCTGGATTCCCGCCTTCGCGGGAATGACGATTATAGTGCTTTTCCTAAATAATCTTACTCTACCAACCTTCAGACATCCTATCCTGCAAGCGAGAAGAAGTAAAAATAATTACGAGAAGCACTATAGATTAAACGCAGGAGAGAATAGCCAAGCTCCAGATCGTCTCCTTATTTGCGGAAAGCGCTATATTTTGGTTTAAACGCATAACTTTTCGCCGGGAGCGCCGCGCGCCAGCGCGACATTTGATTCAGCCGGACTGGTGTCCGGCGCTTCCAGGAACAAACGGAACCGTATGTACTCGCTTGAACCAAAAGCTCTCTAAGGCTACGAAAGGACAACCCATGCAGCAGGAACGTATTTTCGGCCTTGTCGTCATCGGCGATGAAATACTCTCCGGCAAGCGGCAGGACGCGCATTTTACACGAGTGACTGAATTGATGGCGGCGCGTGGGCTGCGTCTTTCCTGGGCAAGCTATCTGGGCGACAACCGCAAGCAACTAAGCGAAGCCTTCAAGCGCAGCATGAAGGCCGGAGAAGTTGTTTTTTCCTGCGGCGGCATCGGCAATACGCCGGATGACCATACCCGTCAGGCGGTCGCCGATGCTGTGGGCGTCCCGCTCTGCCTCTCTTCTGAAGCAAAGGCCGCGCTTGAACAGCGTTTCGTGACAGAACTAAAAGTCGCCCTGACGCCGGAACGCGCGCTGCTGGGAACTTTTCCCGTCGGCGCGGACATCATTCCCAACCCCTTCAATCGCGTTCCCGGCTTCATGATTCGTGAGCATTACTTTGTCCCCGGCTTTCCAGAGATGGCGCACCCGATGATCGAATGGGCGCTGGATACTTTCTATAGCCATTGTTTTCCCCGACAGCCGCGCGTGGAAAAATCCTTTTTGCTAAGTGGTGAAATGGCGCACGAGTCTTCCCTGCTTGATTTGATGGAGCGCGTTGTCGCCGCATGGCCGCAACTACGCCTTTTCTCCCTCCCTTCCCTTACCAAAACCGGGCGACGCCATCTGGAACTGGGCGTAGAAGGTGAAGCTGCGGAAGTTAACGCCGCGATGGATTTTATCCGTCAGGAAGTGGAAAAACGCGGCGTCACCTGGAGATGGCGGGATGCTTGAAACAGAGAAAAAGTTGGCCGCCTGGCAAAATGGATGGTGGCAACACGCCCGCAAAAGCGCCAGCCCCAACTTTAGCCCTCGTCCAGCGGGGATGGGAATTTCCCTGATTGTCCTGCATAGCATCAGTCTGCCGCCGGAAGAATTCGGCGGCCTGTTCGTGGAAGATTTTTTCCTGAATCGGCTGGATCATGCCGCCCATCCTTATTTTGCACAATTACGCGGGATGCAAGTCTCAGCGCATTTTTTCCTGCGCCGCGACGGAGAGATTATCCAGTTCGTGAGTATTCTGGATCGCGCCTGGCACGCGGGGCGTTCAAGCTGGCAGGGGCGGGAAAACTGCAATGACTATTCTATAGGCATTGAACTGGAAGGCAGCGAACACCAACCCTTTGCTTCCCGCCAATACGCCGCCCTGTGGCCACTCTTGACCGCCCTCTGTGAAATTTGCCCGATCACCGCCATTGTCGGGCACGAACATATCGCACCCGACCGCAAAACCGACCCGGGCGCGTTTTTTGATTGGCAGGAACTGGCAAAGCGTCTGCCGGGGAAAATCACACCCGGCTAGCACTGCCATGCTATTTAGAGCGGTTTTGATTTAAGCGTGTACACATTTCTGCTGAAAAGCAGTCAAGGCGTGGACGTCCCTCTCCCGCTTGCGGGAGAGGGAATGAGGGAGAGGGTGAAAAGCGCGTATTTTTCCACAAGTGTCACGGAGATTTTTCTGCCTGCAAAGCCCCTCTCCCGGCGCTACGCGCCACCCTCTCCCACAAGTGGGAGAGGGGAAAAACAATCGCCGTCTGCAAGACCTCCCACAAGTGAGAAAGGGGAGAAAATGTTCCTTACTAAACCAAAAAACGCTCTAGTGCAAGGTCTGGGAAATAACGTCGTCCTGCTCCGGCATTTCCGCATGAACCAGATCCCCTTCAATGGTCGGGAACATAGGCGCGCCGCAATCGTCGCAAAACTCCATCGGCATTCTGTGTTCCAGCGCCACAATGTCCTTCAAACCACAGTCGCGCAAAATGGCTTCGATTTGCTGCACGATTTCTGAACGTTCATCCTCCGCGCCCAAAAGCGCCCAGACAACGCCGTGAAAAACCTGATGATCCCGGTCGCGCGGCGCAAAGCCGATCCTGTATTCCTCCAGGCGTTGATCGTAACAGGGCGCTATCACGGCGCGCAGTTCTTCCGGCATCAGGCCCAGGGTAGCCTGCAGGAAGGCAATGGACGCCCTGGTTGCGTAGGCGCGGGAATCCAGATCGGCATTGCGGCACGCGAAGTGGTAGGCATTGGGCAATAACAACTGATAGGCACAGCCTGTCAGGAGCGGCGCAAGATTGGGGCCTCCCTGCTTTTCCCAGGCGGATAGCGCCGTAGTTCGGTTGCCGTCCGGCTCATTCCAGCGAAAAACCGGCGAACCGTGCGGCACGATGACCACGCCGAGCAGATAGCGAACATCGGAAAGAAAATGATTAGTTTCCGCCAGTTGGCTGCTATCCAGACGAAAATCGCTTCCTTTTGCCGCAGCGCCCACTAAAGATTGCAGCAGCTTCCAGGTATCGCAATAACTGCGGGGCAATTGGTCGGGGCTGAACAGATAATCGGCAAGCGCCACATGCGCGTCCGCTGAAAATATGTGCGCCCCCAGTTGCGTCTTGATGGGAATCAGGCTCGCGCCGCCGATGGAGCCTGAGGGAATTGCGTAGCGCGACCAGGCAAGGATGGGAACGGCAAAAAGTTGCGCGTCGTAGAGCTTGCCGCCTGTTTCCAGGGTGCAGGATTCCACCTCTGTTTCCACGATGCCTACCAGCTCGTCGCAAGCTGCCGGAGAGGATTCATAGAGCCGATCCAACACCGCATTCAGGTCGTCCTCCGCGCCATCCTGGATCAGCGTCCGTACACGCGCTGCCAGACGCGATTCCCAAAAAATATCTTCCAGGCGGCAACCGGACTCGGAAAGGCCAACTGCTAACCGCTGCAACTCCGCAGCATCCCTGGAAAGTCGTTCACGCGCGCCAAAACGGGGTCGTTTCATGAAAATACCAAACTCGTCAAATTTTGTATTGTAGCAAACCAACACACAATTTCCCGCCGTATCCTCCATTCTGTCGCTGCCCTGCCACCCCTTTGCTGCGCCTGGGCGACATATCCTGAAAATAATTGCAAAAAAAACTTGCAGTCCTGTTGACGCGCACTGAAAGATTGCTCTACCATGCGAAATGTTGCGATGCAACATAAGTGTGTCTGACACACTAATCGCAAACCCCATTTAATTTTTCACTTTCTTTCTGGAGTTTCACATGACGTTTTCTTCTCCCGAGCAACTTGCTGTCGCCAACAAGGCTGTTGTTGATTCCATGCTTTCTCTGGCCGCCACCGCCCTGGATTCCGCCGAGCGCGTTGCCGCCCTCAATCTGAATACCGTGCGTTCCGTGCT
Source organism: Betaproteobacteria bacterium (assembly GCA_009777925.1). GTDB lineage: Bacteria > Pseudomonadota > Gammaproteobacteria > Burkholderiales > Rhodocyclaceae > Azovibrio. The sequence goes on from WRKX01000005.1 coordinate 28,296, forward strand.
GGAAGATTCCGTAGCCAACACCAAGGCGCTTATGAGTGTAAAAGACCCGCAGGAAGCCCTTTCCCTGCAAGCCTCCCTGGCACAGCCCAATGTTGAAAAGGCGGTTGCTTACACCCGCAGCATTTATGAAATTTCCGATCAGGCCAAGGAAAGCATTGCCCGCCAGGCTGCCGCCAACTTTGCCGACTGGCAAAAGCAATCTTCCGCCCTGATGGAACAGATCGGCAAGTCCTCCCCCGTTGGCTCCGATGTGGCTGTTGCCGCACTGAAGTCTGCCATTGCCGCTGCGAATTCCGCCTTCGACGGTCTGAACAAAGCAGCCAAACAGTTCTCCGAAATCACCGAAGCTAACGTAGCTGCCGCAACCAACGCCACTGTAAAGGCCGTTGGCGCAACTGCCGCCGCCGCTTCTCCCGCGAAAAAGAAATAAGAGCGGTTTAACCTGACCTGACCGTTCTTTCACTGCGCTCCCAAACCCTTGGGGCGCAGTATTCTTTTGTATGAAAGGAGCTACATGATGCAAGAAAATCTTGAACAGCTTGCCGCTACGCAGAAAGTCGGCGCGGACGTTTTGCTGAACCTGATCCGTTCCACCTGTAACGGCCTTGAGCGTCTGACCGCGCTCAATATGTCGGCTGCGCGTGAATTTCTCAATTCCTCCGTTGCCAACACCCAGCAAATCCTCGCGCTCAAAAACCCGTCCGATCTTTCCCGCATCAATCTGGTGCAGCCAGCATTGGAAAAATGGCTCGACTATTCGCGCGAAGTTTACGATCTGGCCGCCACCCTGCAAAAGGAAATCAGCTCCATTGCCGAGGGACAATACGAGCAGATCAGCCAAACAGCTTCAGCCAGGCTGGATCAAAACAAGGCCGCTCCCGGCAGCGACGTGCTGGCGGCTACGGTTAAAACCTTCATGAAGGAATATGGCCGCGCGTTTGACCAGATCAACGACTTTTCCCGCCAGGCCAGCGCCATTGCCGAAGCCAATCTCAAGGCTGTTACCAACGCCACCAAGGTTGCCGCCAAGGGCAAGCGTTGATAAGCACTGCATGGCGCTTTCCCAAAAAAGCCTGACTGTGCATTCAGTCAGGCTTTTTTCATAGAGCGCTCAAGGCTCAGGTTATCAGGGATCAGAGGCGCTTCTAGAGCGTTTTCTACTTAATCGTAGACACAACATTCCGATAAAAAGAAGCTATGGCAAGGAATATATTGCAGAAAATGTACATGATTAAACCGAAAAACCGCTCTAACCTACGGCCTCCGTAAGGGCAACCCCCCTGTGGTTGCCCTTTCGTTTATCTCGAACGCTGGGATTCCACTTAGTTCCGTCCCAGCCTACGGCGCTTCACATTATTCACCCGGCAATTAAGGATTGCCGCATATTTGCTCTTTCAGCCCATATGGGGGCGTTCCCCGAAAAATCAGACCTTAATTGCCGGATCAATAACCTACGGCGCTGAAACCTCGTTCCACCTGCTAACGAGTTCGTTTATGAGGGCGGGCAAACTGGCGGCGGCTTCTTCTAAACTCGCGTCGTCCTCATTCACTGCGGCCAACCATTCTTTTGCCCTATTGCCAAGACCGATAGGGCCGGCATCGTTGTAAGCCTCGGTTTTTTCAGGAGTATTCAGAGCGGCGGTAAACATATTGGCGGTGCGCGCCTTGTTTACGATGATGTCAAAGTCCTCGTTTTGAGCGCCGCCCAACACTTCGTAAGCAACATTGGCAATGGTTATCCAACCCGCGTCCATTTGTGCCAACCAGTAACTCAAGCCTTCATATTCAGGCAAACGCCCAAACAGGTTCTGGTAAACCTTGGTAAGTATCTCCGTGTTGTTCAAACCGTCGAAATCACTCAGATATTCCTCGGATTCTGAGAACAGTGTCAGGATATCCTGCATATCGCCGGGATGGCTCCTCCAATGCTTCAAACCCGGAACATCGGCAGGACGATTGAAGAAGGCAATATAAGCCTTCTGGATATCGTCGTCCGTTGCCGAATTCACCACCAGAGTGAAATTCATTGTTGCGTCGGGGTTTATGCCGTCAGCAGCCGTAATGGTGAAGGTATGGCTTCCCACGGCAGTTGTTGCGGCAATGGTGATTAGCCCGGTCGTGCTGTCGATACTCACGCCTGCCGGTTGCCCGGACAAACTGTAGGTTATCGGCTCTGTGCCAGTTGCCGTCACCTGGAATGTGCCGCCTGCGCCGTTGACAGCCGCCGTACTGTTTACCGAGATGATAGTCGGGGGGGTGTACGACGCAATGGTGAGGGTGAAACTCTGTGCATAGTCGGGGTCTGTGCCATTAATAGCCGTAATCATGAAGGTATGGCTTCCCACAGCGGTTGTTTCGGCAATGGTGATTAAGCCGGAGGCGGGGTTAATACTTACGCCTGTCGGCGGTTCCATCAAAGCGTAGGTTATCGGCGTCGTGCCGGTAGCCATCACCTGGAATGTACCGCCTGTGCCGCTGACAACCGTCATGCTGTTTACCGAAGTGATGACCGGCGCAGTCTGTATGGGCGAATCCTGCGTAAAATTTGCCGTCAGCGCAACCGCGCCTGCTGGCATATTGAATGTCGCAGGGTTGGCGCTGTTACCACCTGTTATGCTCACACCCGTTACCGTCCAGCTTGTGAAGCTATAGCCGCTATTAGCCGTAGCAGTGACACTGATCGGATCTCCTGCTGCATAGCTCCCGCTGGACGTACCGGCTAATGTGCCGCCAGTCTCCGCACTTACCGCCAGATTATAAGTAGGCGTCGCGTACTCAGGAATAGCCACATTTATGGTAAGCGCCTCACTCTCCCCCTGCCGGGTAACTGTTACCGTGTGCGGCCCGCTTGTAATAGCCGCAGGCGCTCCCGCACTGGGCAAAGCGCCCGTGTATTGTACGTTCACTCCCGTAGCAGTTGAGGTCACGCTGATGTTGGCATTCGCCGGCGACAAATTCCCCACAGTAATTGCGCCTGTCGCGTTGCCTGTCGCTGCTGCGGTCTGTGCCGTCGCGTTGGTGAGAGTAAATGACTTTGGGCTAAGGCCGAAGGTTGTTGTCGGCACAAACGCAGGGATATTCACATTTATGGTAAGCGTATCGCTCACCCCTTGCCGGGTAACTGTTACCGTGTGCGGCCCGCTTGTAATAGCCGCAGGCGCTCCCGCACTGGGCAAAGCGCCCGTGTATTGTACGTTCACTCCCGTAGCAGTTGAGGTCACGCTGATATTGGCATTCGCCGGTGACAAGTTCCCCACAGTAATTGCGCCTGTCGCGTTGCCTGTCGCTGTCGCGGACTGTGCCGTTGCATTGGTGAGGGTAACTGACGTTGGATTAAGACCGAAGGTTGTTGTCGGTACAAACGCAGGAATGTTCACATTTATGGTAAGCGTATCACTTACCCCTTGCCGGGTAACTGTTACCGTGTGCGGCCCGCTTGTAATAGCCGCAGGCGCTCCCGCGTTGGGCAAAGCGCCCGTGTATTGTACATTCACTCCCGTAGCAGTTGAGGTCACGCTGATGTTGGCATTCGCCGGAGATAAATTCCCCACAGTAATTGCGCCTGTCGCGTTGCCTGTCGCTGTTGCGGACTGTGCCGTCGAATTGGCGAGAGTAAATGACTTTGGGCTAAGGACGAAGGTCGGCAATACAGGCGTATTATTCTTGTACACCGCCACAGTCTGCGAGGAAGTAGTTACATTGAAGTTGCCGAAATTAGCTACGCTAACCGTTACATTGCCCTGTGTGGTTACAGCAGAAAGCCCAATCGTCCAGGTAGTACCTGAACCGGAAAGCGTCCCCTTCGTAACAGCACCTGTGCCATTTGTGATGGTGATATTGTTCGCCGCCAAGCCGGTGACCGCCTGATTGAATGTTAGAACTATGCCTGTTGAATCAGCCGTACCGCTTGTGCCACCTGTTTGTGCTGCCGTAAAGGTCACGTTGGTCTGTGAACCGGTAAGCTGAACTCCCCCCAGAAAAGCGATGAGAGCGCGGGCCAGGCGTTGGCTGCCTGCATCGTTTGGGTGACCGCCGTCGGAGATGACCCAGTCGTTTGACGCAGCAGGGATTAAGGCACTTTGGTTGTAATATACCGGGCTCCCGTTGGTATTAAACGCTTCAACAGCCGCCAGATCGAATACATAATTGCCATATTTATTGCGCAGTCTCCAGTTGAAATCTTCACGTAAGTTGTTCTGCCAGCCATGAGCAACATCATAGAGCGGCACAGTGACATGCACAAATCTGATGCCAGGGTAGTCTCGCTCAAGCCTGTCAATCATGGCTACATAGCTATCGAACCAGCCTTCGATGAATGGTCCGGAGATATCTCTGAAATCATCGTAACAAAACTTGACAAAAGCAATCTGGGCGTTATAACCGCCGCTTCTTATCAAATTCTCGAACTCAGTGATTTTATTGGGAATACTTCCGGTAGCGACCATCTCGTATTCGGTGATGCCGTTGTTGGTGCCGGGTTGGTTGCCAGTCCTGATGGAAATGTTGGTTCCGTCAAGACTCTGGAGACCCCTGAGACCGCCAATGATGTAGCCCCCCACAGACTTGTGCGCAAAGAAAATGACTCTGCTATTGACTGCCGTTACATCCGCCGATGTGTAAGTGAGTTGGGGCAAAACAAGCGCCTGCTGCGCCCAAGCCGTGCCAGAAAGAAAAAGAGCCAATGCCGCACAGCAAAGTACGCGAAATAAAGACCGTTTCATGATAAGAACCCCTTTAAAAACAATGCTGTTCACTTAGAGCGATTTTGGCTCAAAGCGCATACGTTGTAATTGCGAGCGTCTGCTACACAATCCAGTAGCAACCCTCTGGGCTGCTTCGTAGCTTACGCTCCTCGCAATGACGATGTATTGAGTGAGTCCAGACGCCATGCGGCAAACCGCAAAAACTTCATTGAACATACAAACAAACCTCATAAACATGCCAACAATCATGAAAGTGTAAACCACCATTCATGACAGATTGAAACTATTTTAGACACTTCAGACACATATTCCCCAGAAAAACGACAGACGGTTATCCCGGCACGATAGACGGTGTTTGCGCGAACCAGAGGTCAGATATCAGAGGACAGGAATCAGGAACACCTCTGATACATGATCCCTGTTTATATGCGCCATTCACAGACTGTCATTTCCCCGCGCCCTGCCCTGCCAGCAAACCTTCCGCAACCTGAAGTATCAAGGCGTCAATCGCACCCTGGCCCGCGCCCGCATTCGGGTGGTTGATGAAAATCGTCACCGCGTAACGCCGTCCGCGCACATCCTGCACATAGCCGGCAGCAGTTTTCACGCCATCCAGCGAACCCGTCTTGATTCGGGCGCGGCCTGCGGCAGCCGTTCCCACGAGGCGCTTCTGCATGGTGCCGTCAATGGCCGCAACCGGAAGCGACGCCAGAAAATCCGGCATGTTCGCGCCCTTCCAGGCATGAACAAGCATCCGGCTCATGCTGTCGGCGCTGATTCGTTCCTGCCGGGAAAGGCCGGAACCGTTCTCCAATACAAGTTCCGGAAAATTCAATCCTTCTTTAAGCAACCAGCCTGCCACGCGCTTTGCCGCCGCCGCTTCCGTCCTGAGCGTTTCCTCATCGTCCAACGCCAGAAAAACCTGCCGCGCAACAACATTGCTGCTCCACTTGTTCATGTCGCGCACAATTTCGGAAAGCTGCGGTGAATCATGCGCCGCCAGCAGGATTGAACCTGTTGGCGTATCGCCCAGACGCGCCTTGCCTTGCAGGCTGCCGCCCAATTCCCGCCACAGGGCGCGAAACAATCCGTCAATATGGGCATCAGGCGAAAGCGGGGAAAGAAGCAATGTCCGCTCGCCGCAGCTTGCCGGAAAATTGCCCGTAATATCCAGACGCCCAGGCGTCTGGCGAATATCAAGCCGACTGCGCCAGCCGTCACAACCGCCCTGCCCCAAAACCACATTCGCGGCAACCCGCACGTTATCGTTCGGGGTCTCCTCCAAAAATCGAACCCCGCCCTCTTCCGAACGCAGAATAAAGCGCAAGGCGAAGAAATCAACCAGCAAGGCATCGGGCGCAACGTTGTAGGCGCGCAGCGGACGTTTATCAAAAGCGCCAGGATCGCTCGCCGGAACGCGAAAGGCAGAACGATCAAGCACGAGGTCGCCCGCTATCGTCCGCACCCCGCGCGCGCGCAACTGCCGCAGCAGCCGCCAGAAACGTTCCAGCGTCAACGCGGGGTCGCCGCTTCCCTTGAGATACAAATGACCGCGCAGCAGGCCATTTTCATCCGGCTCAACCTCCGACCAGAAAGCAGTGCGCCAGGTATTGCCCGGCCCCAGAAGTTCCAGCGCCGCGTGAGTCGTCACCAGCTTCATCACCGAAGCCGGATTCATCGGCGCTTCGCCGTTGTGGGAAAACAAAAAACCATTGCCCTCCACCGACTCCACCACTATCGCCGCCGCGTCTTCGGGAATACGCGCCCGCGTCAGCGCCTGTCTGACAGATTTCGGCAATTCATCCGCAAACAGCGGCATGGCGAAAAACAACAAGGCAAAACAAAGAACCACGCGCACAGCCAGCCAGGAATGTAGGTTGGGGTTCGCTGCGCTCACCCTACGCATTTTTCGGTAGTTCCAGCGTGGGGAGATATTTTTTACGCGCTTCGTCGCTTAGGCACATGCTCAACCAGTAACACTCGGGACACCATGAACCCTTCAGCACAGTAAATGGCGTTGTTTCCCAGACATGGCCAAGTTTGCACTGCCAGCTCAGCTTATGCGCGGTTCCGTGATATTCCCCGGAAAGACAATGACCGCCGCGTTCCTGCGCCAGTTTTTGCATACCATCAATATTATGAGGAGCGCGCCGCGCACAGACGGGACACCAGCTTCCTGCCCGGATACTACCGGGCGCTGCCTCCCACACGTGTCCATAACGGCATTGCCAGGTCAGTTTCGTTCCGCTGTCGACGTATTTTTCCGACAGGCAGAACCCTCCGCGCGACTGCGCTATTTCCCGCATGAGTTCGATATTCAGGCGCATGCCGTCATGCGCGCAGGCAAGGCACCAGTGACCGACCTGAATCCGGTTACCCGTCGCCTCCCAAATGTGACCCTGGGCGCATTGCCAGAGTACCTTATGGTTCATGCTCACATATTCCGTCGCCAGACACAGGCCACCCCGTTTTTCCGCCAGCGCCTGCAAATCCGCGAGGGAACGCTTGCTCTTCTCGTAGCGACAAACCGGACACCATCCCTTCCCCAAAATGGCATCGGATCGCGCCTGCCAGATATGTCCTTTGGCGCAGCGCCATGTAAGCCTGGCGCGATGGTCGGTGTATTCTGAACTCAGGCATTCTCCGCCCTTTGCTTTTGCCGCCGCTCTCAGCTTTTCCATGTGTTCCTGAATGAAACGCTCCTTCCTGCATTGCGGACACCATCTGCCGCGCAGCACAGAATTTGGCGGCGACTCCCAGATATGTCCCGCCCCGCATTGCCAGACAAGCTTTCGGAAAACGTTGACATAGATTTCGGAGAGGCACTGCCCGCCGTGGCGGCGAGCCAGTTTCCGCATTGCCTTGATACCAAGCCGACGCGGATCGTCCGTCTGCCGTATGGGGTTTGCTACGCTCAATCCATGCTCAGACATATGCTACTCCTTCTTCTCCAATGCGTTTTTCCGTTTCCGGGCGCACGCCCAGACCCCGGAAAAAAACTTCTATTATAAGAAAAGCGTCTTTGGGCATGGCAAACAGGCAACGGTTTTTCGTCCAGTTGAAAATCAGGCCATCTATCAAAGCAACCAGACCAATGGCTGCCTGGCGCGGACTTAAAGCGGCAGAAATTTGTCCTTCTTCCTTTGCCAGCGCGAATGCCCGTTGCAGCACGCCAATGTAATTTTCTCCCTCTTCCAGATATTTCCGGCGCAATACGGCGATGTCGCCGACGTATTCGCATTTGTGCCAGAGAATTTCAAACACATGAAAAAAATTCTGGTCGTAAGCCAGTTTCTCAATGAATTCACGCGCGCAGGCGCGAATAAATCCCAGCGGATTTTCCGCCATCCGTGCTTCATAATCCGCGCTCTTGAAGAGCAAGGGACAGACAAGGCGTTCTATCATGGCGGCAAACAAATCTACCTTATCCTTAAAGTGCCAGTAAATCGCGCCTCGCGTCACCCCGGCCTGACGCGCAATATCCGCCAGAGTCGTGCGGGAAACGCCCTGTTCGCCAAAGCGTATGACCGCCGCGTCAAGAATGCGCTCGCGGGTGACAAGCGCGTCCTCCTGGGTTTTCCTGACCATAATCAGCCCTCCTCGCCAGCATCCGGCTTTAGTTGGGCAACGCCTTCGCTACTCTGCTGTTCCTCCCCGGAATTATCCGCGCCTTCTTCCATTTCCGCGCTTTCCTGCTGCCAGCCGCCGCCCAGCGCCTTGAACAGTTCCACTGCGGCAACCAGATGATTGCGATGCGCGGTCAGATAGGAAAGTTCGGCGTTTGCCAAAGTTCTGCGGCTATCCAGCGGCTCCAGAAAGCTGCTGTAGCCTTCCTCATAACGCGCCATTGCCAGACGCTCGGTATCACGTGCCGCATTGACCTGCACTTCCAGGGTTTCCACTGCCTTCTGGTAATAGTTCAGGTTGACAAGCGCATCTCTCACTTCGGTAAAAGCCGTCTGCACGGCCTTGCGATAGTTGGCGAGCGCCTCTTGTTGGTAGGCGCTCGCCTGATCCACTCTTGCGCCGGTGCGCCCCATGTTGAAAATCGGCATGGCAAGCGCCGCGCCATACGACCAGATTCTTGCCGGCGCGGTAAACAACCTGGATAACTCGGCGCTTTCGCTCCCCAAAAGACCGGTCAGACCAATCATCGGGAAATAGGCAGACTTGGCAACGCCGATATAGGCATTGGCCGCAATCAGGTTTTCCTCGGCCTGGCGCACATCAGGCCGCGCTTCCAGCAAGGAAGAAGGCAAACCCAAAGGCGGAATGGGCGGAAGCGGAATATTGCGGAAGAACGTCCGGTTTCGTTCCCCGCTCTTCTGCTCAAGAGCGCGCGCGACTACAAAACCGGGTTGCCCCACGAGCAAACCCAGCCGGTTTTCGGATAAATCGCGCTGACGCTTCAATTCCACCCACTGCGCGTGCGCGGCGGCATGCGCGACGATAGTCTGTTTCCAATCCATTTCCGAAGACAGCCCCGCCTCAAAGCGCACCTTCATGATCCGTTCGGTTCTAAGCCAGCTTGCGAGGTTATCCATCGCGGCGTCCAGTTCCGCGTCCAGCATCCTGATAGTCAAATATTCCGTCGTGACCATGCCGACAAGCGACAGGGTAAGCGCGTCGCGGGCAAAACGGCTGGAAAGCGCCTGGGCGCGCGCCGCTTCGTTTTGTCGCCGGATGCGCCCCCACAGGTCAAGCTCATAATCCACGGAAAGGGCGGCGCGGCGATTGGAGAAAACCACGCCTCCCGTCATTGCCCCGCTGGCCGTCGCGCCACTGGCGCGAGTGCGGCTGGAGGAAGCGGACAAATCAACCTGTGGAAAATAATCCGCGCCCGCTTCCCGCGCGGCGGCTTCAGCAGCCTCCATGCGGGCGGCGGCGGCGATAAGGTCCTGATTGTTGGCAAACGTCAACTCAACCAGACGGTCAAGTTCACTATCGCCGAAGAGCCGCCACCATTCCGGGTTGACGACAGCTTCGCTCGCGGCGGCTTCCGGTTGGATGGTTCTATATCCTTCCGGCAGCGTGACTTCCGGGCGTTGATAATCGGGGCCGAGCGCGCAACCGGAAAAAAACAGGGTAACAAGCAAACACGGAATAAGCATCTTGTTGTTCATGGCGCGGTTCCCTTCACTGCGTGACTCTGATGGCCTGTCGACAACGACGCCTTGCCGCGCTCAAGCCATTTGAAAAAGAGAGGGATGAAAATAATGGCGATAAAAGTCGCGGCCAGCATCCCGCCAAACACCCCGGTTCCCATTGAGCGCCGCGCCGCCGCGCCCGCGCCGGTAGCCTTGAAGAGCGGAAATACCCCCAATACGAAGGCAAGCGAGGTCATGATGATCGGTCGAAAACGCAGCCGCGCCGCTTCAATGGCTGCTTCAACAACCGTCATCCCTTCGGCGTACTTTTGCGCGGCGAATTCCACAATCAAAATGGCATTCTTGGAGGCCAGGCCAATCAACACGACAAGGCCGATCTGGAAATAGATGTCATTCGGCATGCCGCGCAACCAGACGGCGGTCAGCGCCCCCATCAGTGCAAAAGGCACTGCCATGATGACGGCAACCGGCAACGACCATTTCTCGTACTGCGCCGCCAGAATCAGGAACACCATGATGACGGCAAAAATAAAGGCATCCACCGAAGAGCCGGCGCTTGATTTTTCCTGATAGGCCGAGCCTGTCCAGGCGAGGTTGAAGCCATCCGGGAGAATATCGCTGGCGGTATCTTCAACTATCCTGATGACATCGCCGGAACTAATGCCGGAACGGGACTCGCCCATGACCTTGGCGGCGGTAAAGCCGTTGAACCGCTCCACTACCTCCGGCGCAATGATGCGTTTGATCGAGCTGAACGCCGCAACTGGAATCATCGCGCCATTTCTGCTTTTCACATACATCCTGCCCAAATCTTCCGGTTTCATCCGGTACTCGCGCTCTGCCTGCATCTGCACCTTGTAAACCTTGCTGCCCACGTTGAAGTCATTGACATAAAGCGCGCCCATGTTGGCCTGAAGCGTGGTATAGACATCGCTCAGGGAAATCCCCAGGGAAATCGCCTTGGGTTCATCTACCTCAATGAACAATTGCGGCACATTGGCGCGGATGGAAGTGGAAATGCGGCAGGTCGGACAATGGAATTCCGGGCGGCTGGAAAGCGCGGCCATGAATTCCTGAATCACCCCGGCCAGCCTCACCGAATCTCCATCGGCGCGGTTCTGGATATAGGCTTCAAAGCCGCCGACCGAGCCAAGCCCCATAATGGCCGGGGGATTGAACACGATGGCCATGCCATCGGTCATCATCTGCCCCATCCCGGAGAATTTGCCGACCAGTTCCATCGCGGACATGCCCGGCTTTTTCTCCTGCAAGCCAATGAACATGGCAACCTGCTCCATCATTCCCGGGGTTCGCTTATCCCAATCTTTCAGGTCAATGAACATGGTGCCCTTGCTGCCGCCGATCATGTCAAATCCGGCTACGGTCATTGTGCGGTTAACGGCAGGGTCGCTCTCCACCATCGCGCCCATTTGCTGACCAACATCCAGCGTGCGTTGCAGGGTTGCGCCATCCGGCATAATCATGGCGGAAAAGAGCATCCCCTGATCTTCCTGCGGCACAAAGCCGCTATGCACAACCCGGAAAAAGAGAGCGCAAATCCCGACCACCAGAGCAAATACCACCACGCCGATCAGGTTATGCTTCAACACAAAGCCCACCGTGGAAGTATAGGAACGGGTAAAGCGCTCAAACAGGCGGTTGAAGGGGATGAAGATTTTGTGCTCTTCGTGCTTGCTCTTTAACAAAATGGCGCACAGCGCCGGCGAAAGGGTCAGCGCCACCACCCCGGAAAGTACAACGGAAACCGCCACCGTCACCGCAAACTGTTTGTAAAGCTGCCCGGCGATACCGCCCAGGAAGGCCACCGGAATGAACACCGCGCATAACACGAGCACAATGGCGACCAACGCGCCGGAAACTTCGCGCATAGCCTCCACCGCCGCTGCATAAGGCGTCATTTTCTCTTCCCACATCAGCCGCTCGACGTTTTCCAATACTATGATGGCATCGTCTACCACAATCCCGATGGCAAGCACCATCGCAAACAGGGTTAAGGTGTTGATGGAAAAGCCAAACAGCCAGAGACCCGCAAAGGTGCCGATCAGGGAAATCGGCACGGCAATCATTGGAATCAGGGTCGCGCGCCAGCTTTGCAGGAAGATGTAGACCACCAGTATCACGAGCAAGGCAGCCTCTATAAGCGTTTTCTCCACTTCGCCGATGGATGCGGAAATAAACTTGGTCGTATCGAACGGCACTATGTAATCTATGCCATCAGGGAAACTTTCCTTCAGTTCCGCCATTTTGGCTTCCACCAACTCGGAAACCTTGAGGGCGTTCGCGCCGGTTTGCAGGAAGATACCCATCCCAACTACATCCTGACCATCGGCCAGAGTACGCTGGTTGTAACTGCTCGCGCCCAACTCCACTCTTGCCACATCCTTCAGGCGCAGAATGCCGCCGGGACCGTCCGCGCGCAGCACAATCTCCCCGAATTCTTCCGGCGTCAACAGCCGCCCCTTGGCGTTGACGGTGTACATCAACATCTGGTCAGTTATCGTCGGTTCCTGCCCGATTTTGCCGGCTGCGTTCTGGCTATTCTGCTCGCGGATGGCGACGGCAATTTCCGTCGTGGTGATTTTCAGTTGCGCCATGCGGTCAGGCTTCAACCAGATACGCATGGAATAATCCTGCGCCCCGAATACCATAACGTCGCCAACGCCAGGAACCCTTTTTAATTCGTCAACCAGATTGATGGAGGCGTAATTGGAGAGAAACAGACGGGAATGCCCCTGTCTGGAAATAATGCCGAATATTTTCAGAATGTCGGTGGAGCGTTTCAGCACGGTCACCCCGTTGCGGCGCACATCTTCCGGCAGCCTGGGTTCAGCGATCTTGACCCGGTTATTCACGTTGACGAGCGCCATATCCGGGTCGGTTCCCACTTCAAACGTCGCGGTAATGTTGATCGTCCCGTCCGCCGTCGCGCTGGAATTGAAATAGGACAAGCCTTCGATCCCATTCAACTGTTCTTCGATGGGCGCGGCAACCGTTTTGGCCAGCGTTTCCGCAGAAGCGCCGGGATAAGCCGACACAATCATGATGGTCGGCGGCGTAATCTGCGGATATTGCGCCACCGGCAAAACCTGAAAGGCCACCAGACCGGCAATAACGATAACGATAGAGAGCACCGACGCAAAAATAGGCCGGTCAATGAAGAACTTGGAAAACATGGCGACTCCTTACTGCCCGGCCTGCGGCTTCGACGCCTGTCCGGGAGGTTGGCCGCCGCCCTGTCCCGGCGCTTGCGGCGCCTGTGGCGGATGAGGCGCTACCGGATTGCCGGGACGCAGTTTGATGATGTTATCCACGATAATCCTGTCGCCCGTATTCAAGCCGCCCATCACAATCCAGTCTTTTCCCGCCCATTCGCCCAGCTTGACCGGGCGTGGCGCGATTTTGTCCTCCGCGTCGGCCAGCATGACGAGATCGCCTTGCGCGGTTTGCAATATCGCCACCTGCGGAACCAGATAAACACCCTCGTACATGCCGGCAGTCAGTCGCGCCCGCACGAATTGCCCCGGCAGTAAACGTCCGTCCGGATTGGGAAACTCCGCCCGCAATTGTTGCGTTCCCAGCAGTGTATCAATGGAAGAAGCGAGGAAATTGAGCTTCCCCGGTTGCCCATACAGCGAACCATCCGGCAGGATCAACTCCACGCCGGTAATCGCCTCCGGCGTCAGCCGCCCGTCGGGCAACCTGGCCGCATCGCTCTCGGACAGGGAAAAACGCACCCAGATCGGATCGTTTTGGTGAATTACGGTAAGCAGGCTATCCATGCCTACGCTAATCAGGTTGCCAACCGATTTTTCCGCGCGTCCGGTTATGCCATCCACCGGCGCGGTCACATTTGTCCAGGAGAGATTGAGAGTAGCCTGCCTGAATGCCGCCTGCGCCATTTCGTCTGCGGAAACCGTGTCGTCGTATTCCTTCCTGGAAATGCCGTTTATGTCCAGCAATTTCCTGAAGCGTTCCCGCTCCCGCGCGGTCTGGTCTGCCCTGGCCTTCGCCTCGGCATAGGCGTTCTCGTAGGAAGCGCGGTCAATCAAAAAAAGAGGTTGCCCTGCCTTGACCCGGTCGCCCTCCTGATAAAATTGCCGCATCAGCAGCCCGCCGACTCTGGCGCGCACTTCGGTTTCCTTCGCGCCTTCGGTTTGCGCCATGACCTCAAGCACACGCGGCACGCTTTGCGGCTGCGCGGCAATAACTGTCACCGGCAATGCCTGATGCGGCGGCGGCGCGTCCGCCCCCCCGGAACAACCGATCACCAGCATACTCCCCAATAACAACAACAAACCGCTTCGGGCAGGCAATTGACCGTAACATGAAAACATCATGATTCTCCCGGTATAAATAAAATACGCTCCATTATACATACGCGCTTGTATGTTTATCGGCTCACTCCCCCGAATGTTTCATTCTTTTACACTTTCTCCAACAGCCCGCATCCATGCCGCCAGGGAGCAAAAATTAGCGACAGGCATTCATGCCTGTGCTCAAAATGAACAAGGAAGGGGTTTGCATCCCCTCCCCTGTTGCTACGGTCGAAACCCTGGCTTCAGGCCGGGGTTTCGACCGTAGTGCCGCCCTGAAGGGCGGGGTTTCAAACCGGAGTTAGTTTTACGATGAAAATAGCGATGGCAAGCTGTTGTAAAAAACCCGACAAAAGCAACTTGTCGGCGATTGAAGCCGTAATTTCCGAGAAAATATATCGTAAAATGAAAACAGCGGTTGTGCGCTGTTGCAGAAAACCCGACAGACCTCCCGATCTTGCGATTCCGTCCGGCTTCACGCGCCAACTGTCACCAAACTGTCAAACAAAACCTGCTTAATAGCGGTCGAGATTTGGGAATTCCCGTTGAGCGGGCAACTCAAATCCTTTCTCATCTCATCAAGGAGTGTTTCATGCAGAAAAAAATCATCGCGCTCGCCGTTGCCGCTCTGGCTTCCGGCGCGGCTTTCGCCCAGTCCGCCAACGTGACCATCTACGGGAGCATGGATATGGGTTTTTCCCATCGTAGCGACAATGTGGATTCCGGCATAAAGTCCAAGAATTCCATTGACGACGGTCTTGCCGCCGCCAGCCGTCTGGGCTTCAGGGGTACGGAAGATTTGGGGAATGGCTGGTCTGTCCTGTTTAACCTGGAAACAGGGTTTGCCGCAGATACCGGCAACCTGCGCCAGAGCAACCGCATCTTCGGACGACAGGCTCACCTGGGAATGACCAACAGTAATGTCGGCACCTTCCTTGCCGGGCGTCTGTACACGCCGCACTATTCCTTCATTTCCAACATTGATCCCTTCAGGGCCGGCACGGTTGGCATGTATCGCAACGTATTCGCGGCTGGCGTGACAACGGGCGGCGAAAATCTCTTCGACCCAACCCGGGTGGATAACGCGGTAGCCTATGTCTCGCCTTCCTTCAGCGGCTTCAACATCACGGCAGCCTACTCGAATAACGCCATCGGACAGGAAAATCTGGAGAACAAGAGCGATAACAGGGTATTCGCGCTGCTGCCCCGTTATACCAACGGCCCCCTGGACATCGGCTTTTCCTATCACCAGATCAAAAACAAGAATGGCTCGGTGTTCGGCGTTGATGAAAAACCCAAAATCACCAACTGGTTAATTGGCGGCGCTTATGATTTCGGCGCGCTCAAGCTACATGCCTTCTATGACCAAAACAAGCTGACCTCCAGGGACAATGTCGTCGACGGCAAGACGCTAAAGAGCTTCCTGCTTGGTATAACCGTGCCGTTTGATAAACATGCCATTCAGGCTTCCTACACCCAGGGCAAGCTGAAAGAGGCCAGTGGCGCGAAGACTTACAAGGCGCACCAGTGGGCTTTGGGCTACACCTATAGTCTCTCCAAACGAACCGGCTTTTACGCGGCCATTTCTGACATCAACAACAAGAAATACCGTGCGGCCAAGGCGTCTGTAGGCGATAACTCCAATGGCGGCGAAGGCTACCAAACCGGCGTCCAATTTGGTTTGCGGCACTCTTTCTGATTCCGAACCATCCTCATGAGCTTGAAGCAGGCGCTTAAAGCGCCTGCTTTTTTTGTGAAATGGGAGCTGCGGATACAAGCTGTTGTAAAAAGCCCGACAAAACCCCCGATCTTGCGATTTCGTCCGGCTTCACGCGCCAAATGTTACTAAACTATTAAGCAAAACTTGTTTAAATAGCGGTTGAGATTTGGAAATTCCCGTTTAGTGGGTAGCTCAAATCCCTTCACATCTCATCAAGGAGTGCTTCATGCAGAAAAAAATTATCGCGCTCGCCGTGACTGCCCTGGTCTCTGGCGCGGCTTTCGCACAGTCCGCCAATGTAACCATTTATGGCAGTCTGGATATGGGTTTCGCCCATCGTAGCGACAATGTGACCAAAGGCGTAAAGTCCCAGAACGCCATTGACAGCGGCATTTCCGCCGGCAACCGTTTGGGCTTCAGGGGTACGGAAGACCTGGGAAATGGCTGGTCTGCGCTGTTTACCCTGGAAACCGGCTTTGCTGGCGATACCGGCAACCTCCTCCAGAACAACCGTATCTTCGGTCGGCAGGTTTTCATGGGACTGACCAACAACAACGCCGGCACCCTCATTGCCGGGCGTATGTACACGCCGCACTATTCCTTAGCCCTCGCCATTGACCCCTTCAAATCCGGCACGGTCGGACAATATCGCAACGTACTCGCGGCGGGTGTGGTAGCGGGCGGCGAAAACCTCTTCGACCCGGTTCGGGTGGATAACACGGTGGCCTATGTCTCGCCTTCCTTCTCCGGCTTCAACGTGACGGCGGCCTACGCGACCAACGCTATCGAGCAGGAACACCTGGGCAATAAGGATGACGCCAGGGTATACGCTCTTTTACCTCGCTATACCAACGGCCCCCTGGACATCGGCCTTTCTTTCCACCAGATCAAATCCAGCGGCACGGTGATTGTCTACAAACCCAAAATCACCAATTGGATGCTGGGCGGCACCTATGATTTCGGCGCGGTCAAGCTGCACGCCTTCTATGACCAAAACAAGCTGACCAGCAAAACAGACGCCGCTGACGGCAAGAAGCTGAAGAGCTTTTTGTTGGGCGCAACCGTACCTTTCAATCAGCACGCCATTCAGGCTTCCTATACCCAGGGCAAGCTGAAAGAGGCCAGTGGCGCGAAGACCTACAAGGCGCACCAGTGGGCTTTGGGCTACACCTATAGTCTCTCCAGGCGGACCAACTTTTATGCGGCCTATGCTGACATCAATAACAAAAAAGACCGCGCGGCCTATGCGTCTGTCGGCGACGCCTCCTACGGCGGAAACGGCTATCAGCAAGGCTTTCAGTTCGGTTTGCGGCATACTTTCTGATTCCGCGCTATTCCTCATGAGTTTTAAGCAGGCGTTTAAAGCGCCTGCTTTTTTATGCCCGCGCCCCCACGAGCATTGCTATACATCACCTGAACTTGCTTTCAAACTGAGAGACACTACCCACTCGTGGGAGGTCTTGCAGACGGCAATTGTTTTTCCCCTCTCCCACTTGTGGGAGAGGGTGCCCCGAAGGGGCGGGAGAGGGACGTCCACGCCTTGACTGCTTTTTAGCATGGAAGAAATGTGTACCCTCTTAAATCAAAACAGCTCTGAATTTTTTTATCATACGCAGTAGACATCTTTGTAGAACAAGAGTAGATTTGCCTCTTGTTCGAGTTGGCGGACGGCATGGCAGGCAAGTTGAGGCGTCATGTTCCGCAGAGCTACAGGACAAGGCAACAAAAAATTGTAATAATTTGTAAAAATTCCTTGAAAAATCGGAAATGACATACTCAATTTTTTTAAGCAAGCAAGCAAGCAAGCAAGCAAGCAAGCAAGCAAGCAAGCAAGCAAGCAAGCAAGCAAGCAAGCAAGCAAGCAAGCAAGCAAGCAAGCAAGCAATATCCGTGCCAGCGTGAGCGTTCTGCGCCGCGCGTTTGTTTGCGGCCTTCTGCCGCGTCGTTTAATCCAATTTCCCTTTAGAGCAGTTCCGGCTCAAATGTATACGTTCATTCTGGATTCCCGCCTACGCGGGAATGACGAATTTGAGCGTGGGAATGACGAGTTTGAGCGTGGGAATGACGAGTTTGAGTGCTGGAATGACGCTGTAAATATGGTCATATTTTCTCCGCCATTGTCGCGTCCCTGCTGTTCCATCTGCCCCAGACTTTCCATTCGTCATTCCCGCGTAGGCGGGAATCCAGCAAAAAGCTCTGTCTGCCGTACAGGATTAAACAAAAATCGCTCTAACCCGCTATGCGGTATGAAATTTATTTCAGGAGGAAACGCAACATGAACACGGAGCGGCTTGACGGAGAAAACAGCGGAGAAGACGTGAGCCAGGATAAAACGGCGCAGAGCATCCCTGTTCCGTCTGTGTCGGGCGATTCCGGGTCTGCCGCTGCGGTGGTCGATCATGTGCGGGAAATTCCCGCGCAGCCCGCTGCTACTCAAAAGCAGCCTGTTGTCGTCCAAAAAATATCCATTGATTTGCTTGTCCCCTCTCCTTTCAACTCCCGGAAATTTCGCCCGGAACAAAGCATTCAGGATATGGCTCAATCATTGCGCGAACATTGACAAAGGGAAGCTCTGCGGGTTTATCCCGGCGAAGGCGAGCGGCAGGGAAAATACGAGATCGTATCTGGCGTGACCCGTTTTTTGGCTGCGACGACTTTGGGCTGGTCTGCTCTGGACGTAATTGTTGATCCCACGCTGAACCCTAATGATCCTCTCTCGCTGATTGCTATAAGCCGTGTGCATAATGATGTATCAAAAGAGACCGATATGGATCGAGCCGCTGTCGCCGCTGATCTTGAGGAGCAAGGCTATAGCCAGGAGGCAATCATGGTGGCGATGGGGTTCAAGTTTCCGCGCAAACTGTTCAGGTTGAGGGCATTCAGAGAATTGCCAGAGGCCATCTTTGCGATAGCGGCGCAACACCCTCATAAAGTGTCTGCCGCATTTGCCGACATTCTGAAAAGCGCGGTTGCGGAGCTTGGCGCAGATAAAGCAACCTTGCTTGCCGAGGAATTGATTGCGAATAATCTCTCCAAGGAAAATCTCATCGGGCGCATTAAGACTGAGCGACGAAAAATCGCCGACAAACCTATGCGGGCAATAAAAGAACGGGCAAGATTGATTCATTTTAGCGACACGCAGGCTGGCGATCTTCGCCTCATGCGCTATCCCAATTCCGACGAAAAAAGAGTTAAATTGGATATACTTCTCCCGAAGGCAGTCGCCAAAAACCTCTTTGCCGAAATCGAAAACCTGATTCAAAGGATGAACGCGGAATGACAAATATATCTTCGCCTTCTCTCGTCAGCCATACAAGACACTGGAGTAGCTTTTGTAAGCCATTGATTTTAAATGAGTGCACCGGTGCACAAAGTTCATTCATGGGTGCGTCGCTTCCTTTTCCGGCATATGTTGGAGCTCGCTACACCTCACTCCAATCTACGGGTGGCTATAAAACTCGTAGGGGCGCGATTTATCGCGCCCAACCCAACAAACCACGGCAGTTTTGTAGATGGCAATGTTTGGGTGCGATAAATCGGTCTTGCAGACGGCAATGTTTGGGCGCGATAAATCGCGCCCCTACGAATGACCGGAAACGCCTCATTCCCATTCACGCCTTGCTCAAATCCAATCTGACAATCGCGCAAATGGCCGAAGCAGGTAAGACCTCGGCAGGTTGGCGGTTAGCGTCTTGCAGACAGCAAATAGCGAACCCCAACGCCAGCGTAGATGTCGGGGTTCGCTACTCTTCACCTCAAGATACTGTGCTGAAAAGCGGTCAGGACGTGAACGTCCCTCTCCCGCTTGCGGGAGAGGGAATGAGGGAGAGG